>DAOUDQ010000091.1:0-1630 GCA_034431045.1 Dehalococcoidia bacterium
GCAGGCAGGCTCATACTAGCGGCGGGCTCGCCTCTGAGCGACGGCAAGGGCCTTCTCGGCGGCGTCTACGGGGTCGTTGGCCCGCAGGATGCGATCGGCGTCGTCGCCGTGGTAGGAGAAATGCCAGGTATCGAGCCCGACGATGGGCACCTCGTGGATGAGGGCGTAGGCGATCTCGGTGAGGGTGCCGTAGGCGCCATCGATGGCGATCACCGCTTGGGCGGAAAGGACGACCATCGAGTTGCGAGCGTAGCCCAGGCCGGTGAACACGGGGAACTCGACGTACTCGTTGGGGGGAGACTCCTCAGCGTTGTGGCCGGGCAGGATGCCGATGGTGTGGCCGCCTTCGGCGCGGGCGCCTCGACAGGTGGCTTCCATCACGCCAGATCCGCCCCCGCAGATGACGGTGCAGCCCCGCCTGGCCAGCTCGCGCCCCACCTCTTCGGCTAGGCGGGCCACCTCGGCCGAAACGCCCTCTCCGCCGATGACAGCGATGATCATGGCGCGTTTCATCATACCTGCCAGCCGACCCGCGGGCAAGGCCTCAAGGCTGAGACGGGCGGAGGGAATAGCGATAGGGGGCCGCCTGGGTAGTGCCATCGCTGGCAGCAGCGACGACGATGACCGCTCTGTCCAGAGTCGACCCGAAGCCCCAGAGGCGGGCCTCGCCCCGGTTGGCCTCGTCCAGGGGCAGCCGCCGCACCCTGGTGGTCTCGCCCATCTCGATGACCTGCACGATGAAGCGCTGGCGCAGGGGTGCCCTCAAGCGCTGGAAGCCCTGAGCCTGCCAGGGGCGATCTTGTTCCGCATCGTCGAAGAAGGCCAGCTCGGGGATGGCGATGTCGTCGATGGCCCAGCCATCGAGGTTGACGGCCTCGTCGGTGATGTACTCGAAGCGCAGGAGAATCTTCTGGCCAGCGAGGGGGCTGAGGTCGATGCTCTCCTCTACCCAGGCAGGGCTATCGCCGCCGCTCTTGCCGGTGTAGGCGGGCCCATAGGCCAGGCCGAGCGGGTTGTCGTCGCTGGTCTGGCGACCGCGCAGGATCCGCCAGGTGCTGCCGCCGTCGCTGGAGGCCATGACGTAGGCGTAGTCCCAGTGCTCCTCGATGTCGTACCAGGTCCAGAAGGTGAGGGTGGCGCTCTCAAGGCCCGTCAGATCGAACTCGCCGGTGAGGGTGCTATCGATAGCATCGCCCCGGCCCGACCACCACTGGCCGCGGCCGCTGTAGGGCTCGTTGGGGATGGCCTGGACCGCCTCGCCCCCGTCGAAGGAGAGGACGGCATCGCCCTCGGCCAGCTCCACCTCGATGTAGTCGGCGGCGAACTGATGGACGCTATCCTCGCCCTCGCCGTAGTCCGTGAGGGTGCTTGCCGGCGATACCTCGACCTCGGCATCGGCGTAGCTGTAGGGCCCGCCGTCGGGGTCGTCCAAGTAGCTGGCGACCAGCCAGTGGGCGAAGACATCCTCGAAGGTGACGTCGAAGGGGGCAAGGTAGGCATTTATGCCCTCGATGCCGTCGGCGGATTCCTCCAGAAGGCGATGGGCATCTTCGAATCCGCCGTAGTGCTCCAGCAGGTAGCGGATGAACAGGTGGGAGGCCGCGTAGTGAGGAGCATTGCCAGCACCTAC
>DAOUDQ010000092.1:0-2113 GCA_034431045.1 Dehalococcoidia bacterium
GCCAATGGCAACCATCGCAACCGACATGGCGAGGATTCCACGCAACTTAGATACTCTCGGCTGGGCTCAGTATTTCGAGGGGAACGTAGACTGCTCAGTGGAACTGCTTTCTGAGGCGCTCGAGAACCACGACCCTAAAGAGCATCAAGAATCTTGGGCGGAGGTAGCCTATCACAAGCTGTATGTATTGCTCCATTCAGGACGCCAGACAAGTGCTAGAGAACTCCTAGGCAAGATGGTCAGCCTAGTTCCCAATGCCTACTGGGCAGGCAGGGCTAAGAACCTGGAGCCGCTTCTCGAGGTACGAACAGGCCCAGCTGCGGAGTCTTCCCGCCGATGCCTTCGCCCGTTTGAGTACGACGTTGCCCTGTCGTTTGCGGGTGCCGACCGACCTTGTGCACAGCGCCTCGCCACCGCGCTCCAGGACCGTGGTGTCCGAGTGTTCTATGATGAGTTCGAGAAAGCAGACTTGTGGGGCAGGAACTTATACACTTATTTGACCGACGTCTACCAGAACGAGGCCAGATACTGTATCGTGCTTGTTTCTCGAGACTACGCTTCAAAGCGGTGGCCCAATCTGGAGCGTGAGGCGGCACAGGCTAGAGCTTTCTCAGAAGAGCGGGAGTATATTCTCCCGATCCGCCTGGATGCAACCGAGGTGCCAGGCATCCTATCTACTGTGAGCTATCTAGACTGGAAGAGCGAGGGAGTGGAGGCTATTGTCGAGTGTGTCTTGAGGAAGCTGAGAAGACCAGAACCAAACTGAGGAGTATGGCATATGGCCTGTCGTTTCTCAGCGGCAACGAGGCTGCCTTTATGACCGGCCAACGGTGTGTGCTAGCGGGCAATCGGTGCTGGCTCCACTCACCACCTGCGTAAACCGACCCGCTCGCGGACCTTTCTCCACATCCTCCTCTGCTCCCGCCACTCCACCACCTGCACGATCGGCCTCAGATGCGTCTCCCGGATCGGGTCCCGCCCGACCATAGTGCGCGGCAGATGAAGGATCTCCTCCTGGATGTCCGGCGCCAGAAGCAGCAGGTTCATGATCTGAGTGATGCGGGCACGGCTCACGTGCGACAGGGCAGCCAGCTCCGCATAGTCCTGGACAACGCCCTCCCGCAGAAGCCCATCGAAGTGGTGTGCAAGTGCCAGCAGCCGCGCCACTCGAGGGATGCTCCCACGTCCCTGTTGCGGAACCGACTCCTTCCCCTCCCGCAGCTCCTTGTGCCCGTTCCTGCCGTTCCGGAAGTGCACCTGGAACTCTACTCGGACGGGCAGACCGCCCGCTGCACTCTGGCCCCGTCGCCTCACGACACCGCCTCCTGGGCCAGCGTCTTGATGCCACTGGGCCGGAAGCTGATTGCGAGCGTCCCGTTGGCACCGTCGTACTCCACCCGCTCGATCAAGAGATGAATGATGCGGGCCTGCTCCTTCGGATACAGGACTTCCCATACCGGATCGAAGAGGGACAGCGCCCGGATCAGGTCGTGCTCATCCAGGCGCTGATGCTGGATGGTCAGGAAGTCCCCTCGCACCTCGGTCAGCCTTCGCTCCGCCGTCGTGATCCGCTCCTCAAGCTCAGCCAGCCGGTCAGAGACGACGTTGCTTCTGCCGTTTCCGTCGCCGGCCGCCCCGACGAGGCGCCGCACTTCGCCGCTGTAGTGACGAAGATCAGACTCGAGCCGCCGACGCTCAGCGTCGAGCTCTGGCCCTCGCTTCCCCTGCCCTTCCTTCACCTGTCTGATGACCTCTGTGACGAGGTTGAGGTCTTCGCCGATCTGGCGAATGCGGTCAACCACAAAGCCCTCGATCTCCTGCGCCGGCACCGACTTAGTTGGACAGCTGTCCCAGCCTTGCTTCTGCGTCTTCGAGCACACATAGTAGCGATAGCGCCGGCCTTTCTTGAGCGTGGTTGAGTGAACCATCGCCGCATCACAGGAGGCACAGCGCAGAATGCCCTTCAGCAGCGCACCGAACCTGTTCCTGACCGGGGCACCACTGTAGTGCGCAGATACTCATCGGGGCGTGCAAGAGAGTACCTTGCACTCGTTGGGCCTGGACGGCAGGCCCTGTGACCTTGCCCCCAAGAACGTATCCAGGTTGAATGTTA
>DAOUDQ010000093.1:0-5149 GCA_034431045.1 Dehalococcoidia bacterium
TTCACCCGCTACTACCCCGCCTACAAGTTCACCAATCCGCCCACGCCTGTCTCCACCCTGGAGCGGGCCCATTGCCTGGCCAAGGAGGCGGGGGTTCTCTATCCCTACCTGGGGACCGTCGCCGGGCACTCGCTGGAGAACACCTGCTGCCCCGCCTGCGGTGAGCTGCTCATCGAGCGCTACGGCTATCTCCTGCGAAGCTGCACGCTCACCGCCGAAAAGCGCTGCCCCCGCGGCCGACAGCCCATCCCCATCGTGGGGCAGGTCTCCCGCGGCTAGTCCAGCGGCGGCCGCTGCAGGTGCCACTCGCTGGCCTGCTCGTAGGCGTGGGCGACCCTCAGGACGGTCTCCTCATCGAACGGCCGGCCGACGATCTGCAGCCCCACCGGCAGCCCCTGGCTATCGAAGCCGCAGGGCAAGGAGATGGCCGGCTGGCCCGTTAGGTTGAAGGGGCAGGTGAAGCGGTGGATGGAGGACTCGCGCCCGCTGGCGGCCAGCTCGTCCTCGATCCTGGTAGCGGTGAACGCAGTAGTCGGCGTCACCAGCACGTCGATCCTGGCGTAGAGCTTCTCTACTTGCATCTGAAGCTGCTCCTGGCCTTCCAGACCCCGCAGATAGTCCACCGCTCGTAGTTGCAACCCCAGTTGCAGTCGCAGCCGCACCTGCTCGCTGAAGTCCTGCGGTCGCTCCTCCATGTTCCGCCGGTGGAAGGCTGCCGCCTCCGGCCCCGCTATCGCCAGCCAGATGGCGGTGGCCTGCTGGAGGCTGGGAATCTCCACGTCGACCAGCAAGGCGCCCAGGCCCTCCAGCGTCCTCACGGCTTGCTGGAAGCTTGTCTCCACCTCTTGGTCCAGGCCCGAGAGCACCTCCTTGTCCGGCACACCAACCCGCAACCCTCGCACCTCCCCGCTCAGGGCCGCCAGGTAGTCCGGCACAGGCAGGTCCTCCGTAGCGAGGTCATTTGGGTCGGGGCCGGCGATGGCCTGGAGAACGAGGGCGGCGTCCTCCACGCTGCGAGTCATGGGCCCGGCGTGGTCCAGAGAATCGCTCAGGGGGACGACCCCGTGCTTGCTCACCCGGCCGTAGGTCGGCTTGAGCCCGACGATGCCGCACATGGAGGCCGGTATGCGGATGGAGCCGCCGGTGTCTGAGCCCAGGGAGCCCAGGCAGAGGGAGGCGGCCAGAGCCGCACCTGAGCCCCCGCTGGAGCCACCGCTGATTCGATCCAGGGCCCAGGGGTTATGAGGTGGCCCGAAATGGGAGACCACGCTGGTCCCTCCGAAGGCCCACTCATGCATGTTGAGCTTGCCCAGCAGCACCACGCCCTGCTCCCGCAGGCGGCGAACGCAGGTGGCATCCTCGCCCGGAATGTAGTCGGCCAGGATCTTCGAGCCGGCGGTGGTGCGGATGCTCTTGGTCTGATAGAGGTCCTTGATGGCGAAGGGGATGCCGTCCAGCGGGCCCAGGCGCTTGCCGCGGCCGAGGCGTCGCTCCGCCGCTCTGGCCTCGGCCACCGCCAGCTCCGGGAGAAGGGTAATGAAAGCGTTCAGCTTCGGCTCCAGGGCTTCGATGCGCTCCAGGCAGGCGCGGGTGAGCTCCAGCGGCGACAGTTCGCCCGCCTGGAAGGAGCGAGCGGCCTCGGCGATGGTGAGCTGGACGAGCTGGTCAGCCTTCATGGTGTGCTGGGCCTCCTCCCCTTGAAGTGGTGCCTGGGTAGCATCTCCATATATCCCCGCCCCTGCCCCCTTGTCAACCTGGCTGGGCCTAGGCTAGGCGGGCAGCGCACCGGAACTTTGCTCGGCCAGCCTAGCCCCATAGGCCAGAGCGCTTGTGCCACAGATGCTGGGGCAATAAACTTGATCCCAGGGTCTGCTTGACCCCTCACGCCGACACCACGGCGAGAGTAGGTAGAATCCCCCAGATAAGATAACCGGAGGTATAGCCAGCCTTGGCAGTTAAGGATAAAAACGGCCGGAGCCAGGAGGGCACCGCTGCAATGGCCAACCTTATCATCCAGGCCACGGATGTGGTCAAGACCTACAGCACCGGCTACTCGCAGGTGCGGGCGCTGAGGGGCGTGTCCCTCTCGGTCAAGCGGGGCGAGATGGTGGCCATCATGGGCCCTTCCGGCTGCGGCAAGACCACCCTCCTCAACTGCCTCAGCGGCCTCGACGACATCGACAGCGGCCGGGTCACCATCGATGGAACCGACATCAACCGCCTGTCCGACAACGCCAAGACGGAATACCGCGCCCGCAACATGGGGTTCGTCTTCCAGGTCTACGACCTCCTGCCCATCCTTTCGGCCGTGGAGAACGTGGAGCTGCCCCTGCTGGTTTCGGGCACCGCAGCCGGGCGCGCCCGGCAGGCCGCCATGCGGGCCCTGGACTTCGTCCATCTCGCCGACCGGGCCAGCCACAAGCCGGCCGAGCTCTCCGGCGGTGAACGCCAGCGAGTGGCTGTGGCCCGCTCCCTGGTGAACGACCCAGCCATCGTCTGGGCCGACGAGCCCACAGGCGCCCTCGATAGCACCAACGCCGATCAGATCATGAACCTGCTGCGGGAGCTGAACGAAACCACCAGCCAGACCTTTGTCTTGGTTACCCACGACCCCAAGATGGCTGGCTACGCTCAGCGCATCGTCTACATGGTGGACGGCCTGATAGTGGACGAAAAGCGCACCAACCACACCAAGGAGCCCTCCCATACAGCCCCGGCCGAAGAAGCCTAGAAGAGATCGCTAATGGACGAACTGTTCGGCCTATCGATGGACTACATCATGATCGCCCTGGTGATCCTGCTGGCGATCTCGCTGGCCACCGTGGCCTATGTGCTGTTGCGCAACCGCATCATGTTCAAGATGGGCGTGCGCAACATCCCCCGCCGCATGGCCCAGACCGTCCTCATCGTCATCGGCCTCATGCTCAGCACCCTCATCATCTCCGCCGCCCTCACCACCGGCGACACCGTCGACCGCAGCGTCACCAACTTCGCCTACGAGCTCACCGGCCACCTCGACGAGATCGTGGAGTTCGATGTGGAGAAGACCGGTGCGGAGGCCGCCGATCCCTTCGTTCCCGAATCCACCGTCGCCGAGCTCGAAGCTGCCCTGGGCGACGATCCCGACATCGACGGCATTGCGCCGGCCCTGTTCGAGCCGGTGCCGGTCATCAACCCGCGCACGGGCCTCAGCACTCCCTCGGCCTTTTTCACCGGCGCCGACCCCGACCGCATGGACGGCTTCCCCGACGTCGTCTCTCTCGACGGCAAGGTGCTGGATGTCGGCGCCCTCGCCCCCGACGAGGTCTACCTGAACGAGAGCGGCCAGGAGGAGCTTGACGCTCAGCCGGGCGATACCCTTCAGGTTTTCGTTGCTGGAATTCCCGCCCCTTTTAAGGTGGTGGACATCGTCAGGGATAGGTTGGTGACGGGCGCCATCGGCACCCAGAACCACGAAACCTCCCTGGAGGGCATGGTCACCCGCCTGGACGTGGCGCAGGGGCTCTTCGACCGCGAGGGGGAGGTCGACTTTGTCGGCATCTCCAACCGCGGCGGCGTGCGCGACGGCATGGCCCTCTCCGATAGGGTGACCGAGAAGGTGGACGCTGCCCTCACCAACCCCAACCTGAGCGTGGAGAAGATAAAGCAGGACACCGTGGAGATGGCTGAGCTCATGGGCAATATCATGTCCACCATGTTCCTGGTGATGGGCCTCTTCTCCATCGCCGCTGGCATCCTCCTCATCTTCATGATCTTCGTCATGCTGGCGGCGGAGCGAAAGCCGGAGATGGGCATGGCCCGCGCCGTGGGCAGCAAGCGCGGCCAGCTCATCCAGGCCTTCCTCTCAGAGGGCATGGCCTACAACCTGGGGGCTGCCTTGGTAGGTGCGGGCCTGGGCGTGCTGGTGGCCATCGGCATCGCCCGCGTCATGGCCGGTATGTTCGCCCAGGTCGACATCGACATCACCCCCCACATCACGCCCCGCAGCCTGATCATCGCCTACTGCCTGGGGGTCGTGGTCACCTTCATCACCGTCGTCATCTCCTCCTGGCGGGTGAGCCGCCTCAACATCGTGCGCGCCCTCCGTGACATCCCCGAGCCCACCTACCGCCGGGCCACCCGCCGCACCCTGATCCTGGGCATCATAGCCATCCTGCTCGGGCTGCTCCTCGCTTGGCTCGGCGTCAGTGTTCAGCAGGCCTCCCTCTTCATGATGGGTCTGTCCATTGCCCTGCTGAGCTCGGCTGCCGTCCTGCGCTACTTCGCTCTGCCGGAGCGGTCCGTCTTCACCATCGTCGGCCTGGCCGTATTGGCCATCTGGGCCCTCTTTTCGGGGCCCCTCGAGAGCCTCCTGCCCGAGATGGAAGGCGGTATGGAGATGTTCTTCCTCTCCGGCATTTTCATGGTGGCCTCCGCTACCTTTGTCATCGTCTACAACGCCGATATTCTCCTGCGCCTGCTCGAGCGCACCGGCGACCGGCTTGGCCGCCTCCTGCCCGCCCTGCGTATCGCCGTCGCCTACCCCCTGGCCAACAAGTTCCGCACCGGCATGACCATGGCCATGATCGCCCTGGTGGTCTTCGCCGTAGTGATGATGTCCATCATGAACACCAACTTCAACGCCCTGTTTCTGAGCGACGAGTCCCGCGGCGGCTGGGACGTGGTGGTGACCGAGAACCCCAACAACCCGCTGGGCGACCTCGTGGCCGCCCTCAACAGCGAGGGACCAGTGGATACCGAGCAGTTCGCCGCCGTGGGGACGGTGCGGTTTCCCGACCTCTTCGTCGGCGCGGAGCTGCGGCAAGTTGGGGCAAGCGAAGAGTGGGAAAGATATCCAGTGCTGGGCGTCGATGACGCCTTCGCCCGCGACTCGCAGATCAGGCTCCAGACGCGCGCCCGCCAGTACCCCGACGACGCCGCCGTCTGGGAGGCTATCCGCACCACGCCCGGGCTGGCGGTGATCGACGCCTTCGCTGTCTCCGAGGGTGGCTTCGGGGGGGCCGCATTTCGCGTCCGCGATTTCGACGAAACCACCGAGGTCATGGACCCCTTAGAGCTGAAGCTGCGCGATCCGGCCAGCAAGCAGATGGCCACCCTGTCGCTCATAGGGGTGATCGACTTTGGCTCCAGCGCCAACTTCCTTGGCCTC
>DAOUDQ010000094.1:0-2040 GCA_034431045.1 Dehalococcoidia bacterium
CAGGGGATAGAGGTAGGGCTGCCTCTGCGGCGGCACCTGCCGCAGGTAGCGGTCGCCGTTGTAATAGAGGAAGGAGGGCTGAGTGACCACCATCAGCCCCGCCTTCGCTATCCGCTCCACCAGCGGCGGCGGGCAGACACCGCAGTGCTCAATACGATGGCGATGATTCTGGCGTGGGAGCTGAGCCAGCGCCCGCGACAGGGCACCAGCAGCGGCAGCCACCGCCCGCTCCTCCACAGCGTGAATGGACACCTGCCAGCCCTGGGCATGGGCCTGGGAGACCATCTCTGCTAGAGCACCCTCTTCGGGATAGATCTCCTCCCCCAATTCCTTGATGACGATCTTCACCGCCCCCAGCTCCATGCAGGCATCGCCGCCTTCTTCCTCCCTCCAGCGGGCGGCTGCCTCCCTGTGCTCGAAGCCCACCATGGCCGTCAAGCGGGGCAGCAGGTGCCCCTCCTGACGCATCCGTCGCAGAAGCTCCCACTCCGGGGGGCCGTTGGTGTGGCTAGCGTCGACGACGGAGGTGACGCCTGCGGCCAGGAAGCGCTGGCTGGCCAGGCGCAGGCCCTCAACAAGCTCTTCCCAGCTCAGAGGAGGCACAGCCCGATCCACCAGCTCGTTCATCTCCAGCAGGAGGCCGCTAGGCTCGCCACTGGCGGGGTCACGCTCCATGTAGCCGCCGGGGGCCTCCTCGCTCTCCATGCCGATGCCGCACAGGCGGAGGGCCAGGCTGTTGAGGACACAGGCGTGGCCGCTGCGGTGAATCAGCCGCACCGGATGATCCGGTGCGGCAAGGTCAAGGTCCCAGCGAGTGGGATGGCGCCCCTCGGGCAGGTCGGCCTCGCTGTAGCCGACGGCGCGGATCCAGCGGCCAGGGGGAGTGACCTCCGCCTGCCGCCGCAGAGCGGCCTGGATGTCGGCGATGGAGGATACAGCATCGGGGCTGCAATCCACGGCGAGGAGGCTGGCGGCGTAGGCCAGCACATGGCAATGGGCGTCGATGAAGCCGGGCAACAGCGCCTGCCCTCGGCAGTCGATGACCTCGGCATGAGGGCCTCTGGCCTGGCGGCGGATCTCGGCATTCGAGCCGACAGCCAGGATGCGCTCGCCCTGGACAGCGACAGCCTGGGCGCGCGGCCGCCGCCGGTCCATGGTCATAACGCGCGCATTGTGAAGGACGAGGGTAGCGGTCAGGCCAATCCCCCCTACAGCAGGGTCATCTCCCTGGTTACGCTAGCTAGAGCATCTTAGCATTGTCGAAGGCCCTTTGCCTATCAAGGTAGGCCGTAATAAACTCGATCTGGGTGGCTAGAGAGGAACGACATGGAGGAAAAGAAGGTCAGCTTCGAGGAGGCCCTGGAGCGGGCCAAGCGCATGTCCGAGCGCTACGTGGAGCGGGGGCCCTACCGCTTCTTCCCCCTCAGGGACATCGTCGAAGAGGTCCAGCGGGGGCTGGCCAAGAACCTGGTGAACCACGGCCGCCTCTATTGCCCCTGAATGACCCTGAGCGGCGATCCCGTGGAGGATCGCAAGAAGATCTGCCCCTGCGAGAGGCATCACGAGGACATTGCCCGCGATGGCTTCTGCATATGAATGTTCTTCGTCAGCGAAGAGTTCCTTCGCAGGTACGAAGAGACGGGGGAGATAACGCCCAGCACTCTGGCAGAGGTGGTACCCCTGGGAGAGAGCCTCTTCCCTGCCGGGGACGAGGCAACTAGGCTTCCCAAGAGCAAGCGGGGACCGAGGAAGCACCAAGGCAAGTAGGCTGGCCATTCCCAAACAGACAAAAGAAGGCCGCTGAGAGCATTCCCAGCGGCCTCTCCTTTTCTCGGGCGAGCGGGCTAGTCAGCCGAGGGCAGAACCTTCGGCTGGAGCAGCTTCATAGGAGCTCCACAGCAATGGGCGTTACCACCGCCCGGCTTAATGCACAACACCTCGGTGCCGCAAGTCTCGCACTGAAATCGCTTGCCCAACTGGTTAGCCATGCTCTACCTCCCCTTATTGCTTCGGTTGCATGGGCTGGCCACAGCAGGAGAG
>DAOUDQ010000095.1:0-1852 GCA_034431045.1 Dehalococcoidia bacterium
GTGGTCCTGATGGTCCTCAACTGGATGGGGGAGAGGATAAGGGGGGGGAGCCGAGAGGAGATGGAGGAGGCAGCCCGGAGGGCCTACGAGGCCGGCAAGGGGATCTACCTTATGAAAGTGCTGGGTAGGGCAGGGGCAGCCCATGATCTGAAGTCGGCGTTAGGCTATGCCTTCGGCCTTCCCTATGTCCATTCAGTGTGCGTGGGAATGAAGACTATCGAGGAGCTGGAGGTGAATATGGCGATCGTAAGCACACAAAAGTTTCTTGGAAGAAGGGCTTGAATTAAGTTAGCGCTCCAATCGAAGAGCTCGCGATCTCCCCACCCATGGTCGTGGAGGGCCACTACATTGTCCTGAGGGAACGGATCACCTCTGGCGCGTATTCACTTGACTAACGCAACTAGGTGAACTGCTCCTACGCGTAGCCCTCCGCCCTGTTGCCTGGGCCCAGGTTAGCGACATCGCATTTCAGTTCGACAGGAGTATAGTCCTTCAGACCACCGATGCTCCGCCCTGTGCTTTTGGAATTGAGGATTCGGAACCAACTCCCAGTTATCCCTCGATGATGGGATCATGGGCTACACCGCGTTCTATACTGGACAATGCCCCGCTCTTTGCCCTTGTCGATGGCTTCAGCACGCATCCATGGCGCACGTGATTCCGCGTTGACGGATCGCTCCGTGCATGGATCGCCCGCGGCTTGACGCTGACGCTTCCGTCCTTCTTGCCGACGGGCCGATAGCTCATGCCGTTGGGCAGCTTGGCGACCCGCTATCAATCACTCCTTTCTCGCTGTGATGAGCGTATAGCCTACAATGCGCCCTTCAATCAACTCGACGGCGCAGCGGGCCAGGTGTTTGCCCTCGCTCAGGTCAAGGACTTCAGCGAGCCCAGTCGAGCCGTCGCCCAGGCCCAGTTTGCCCAGCCCGGCGGCCAGTTCCACACCCAGCAGTTTGCGGCGCACATTGTCCACCATCGCCAGCAGCGCATTCCGCTGATCCTCGACGGTGAAATTGGTGAAGCCAGCCTTCCGCAGTGTTGCCACGTAATCCTCCGGTGTGCCGGCCCCGGCCACGCACGCCACCCACCCCAGCAGACTCTGAATGTCGTCAGGCAGTGGGCCATCTCGGCAGCGGCCGTCGCCTTGTCGGGGAACGTGCAGAAGCTGCACTCGGAGGCGACGGCGTTGAAGGTGTCATCGCAAAAGGGCAGCCCTTCGGCGTCGCCCTGGCGAAAGGTAGTCAGGTGGGCCACACCACTATCGGCAGCGTGGGCCTTGGCAGCGGCGACGTTCTCGGCCCCGTAGTCCAGGCCGGTGACGTGGCAACCGAAGTGTTCAGCCAGATGGACGGCCGACGCGCCCCGCCCGCAGGCCACGTCCAGGACATAGTCACCTGGGCCAAGTTCGATAGCCTCTGCCAGGTGGCGAGTGAGGGCGAGCCCACCGGGATGAAAGACGTCCCCCAGCAGCATCCGCACGACGTCGCTGTGGTAGAAGGTCGCGCAGCAGACTTTGATTTGGTGGTCGGTGGTCGTATCGGTCATGGTAGCGTCTCCGGTTCCCGTTTTACCTGCTCCCGGTAGCCCAGGTTGTTGTAGGCGCAAAAAGGTACGGCACGCCCATCGAGCAGCAGTTCGTGGATGCAGCATTTCATCACTCGCTTCAGGTCAAAGCTATGCTCATCCATGAAACCGTGCACCTGGACCAAGAAAAAGTGCGTCTTGAGGAGTTCGGGGGCGGAGGGCAACGGCAGGTCGATCCCGCAGGCGACGCAGGTCAGGTTGTCGGTCGTCTGGTCGGTGCCCATGACCGCCGCCATGCTCCACAGGGCCTCCAGCACCGGCTGAAGCT
>DAOUDQ010000096.1:0-9735 GCA_034431045.1 Dehalococcoidia bacterium
ACAACCTCACGCGAGAGGGGCTCATAGACGCAGTGGAGTCCATCGAGGACTGGCACAGCGACTTGTTCATCGACGGGGTGAAGGTCTCCTTCTCCGACACCGACCACAGGGGTTTGGAGGACGGCAGGCTGCTGCGGGCTATCGTTGAGGATGGGAAAGGCAAGTGGGAGTACTTCGGCCCACTATTTGTATTCGAAGAGTAAGACCTAGAATAAGGCCGGCGCTGCCCCGGGCTTCATGGCCGGGCGTGAGGTGACCGTGGTGCAAGATTTCGGCCGCGGGCCGATCATCGTTCTTGCCCGCTATAGCCGCATCGCCCTGGGGCGAGAGGCGCGGAACGTGCTGCTTCGTTGGGCTCCCAGGTCTGCAGTTCACGAAGGGATGTGATCAAACAAGCCTGCTACGCAAAGGAGATCATCATGCAGAAGGAGATCACTAGCCCGTCCCCCTTGCTTGACGAAAACGGAGAGCTTCTACAGGTTGGCTGGGCGCGGCGACCTTACTTGGACTGCAACCTGGAGAATGTCCGGTTCTATCGTTTTCGCCCCCTGCAGGCCCTGCGCATCAAACGCTGGGACTACTACGGGGTCACTACGCCAGATTTCTTTCTCTCCGTCACCCTGGCCCACCTGGGATACGCAGGGACAGTCTTCGTTTACATGCTGGACTTCGCCAGCGGTGAACTGCACGAGGAGACGTTGCTAGTCCCCCTAGGGCGCAGAATCTGCCTGGCACGCAACAGCGACCGCGGCGACAGTTACTTCGACAATGGTCGGCTTCGTGTAGCCTTTCGGCTGGAGGAAAACGCACGTAGGGTGCAGGTGAACTGGCCAGCCTTCAATCGGGGCGAGGGAATCGCAGCCGACTTTGCCCTGCACTGTCCGCCAGACCACGAATCTATGGTGATCGTCATCCCGATCCGGGGCCGCCGCTTCTACTACAATCGCAAGACCAATTGCATGCCCGCCGAAGGGTGGGTCAGTCGCGGCGACCGCCGCTTTGGGCTGAGGCCGAACGACAGCCTGGGGAATTTGGACTGGGGACGTGGGGTCTGGGAGTACCAGAGTTTCTGGATTTGGGCCAGCGCCTCGGCATTCCTGGAGAATAGGCAGACGCTGGGGCTGAACATGGGGTGCGGCTTTGGCGACACCAGTGCAGCGACGGAGAATGCCTTTATCCTGAACGGCCGCATCCACAAAGTCGAAGAAGTCGCGTTCGAATACGACTCCAACGACTTCATGCGCCCCTGGCGGATGACCTCCTCGGATGGGCGCCTGAATCTGAAGTTCGTCCCCTTCAAAGAGCGGGTGGCGCGGAGTAGCCTCCCATTGGTCCGCAGCGAGCTCCGTCAGATATTCGGCCGCTACAGCGGGACGCTGGTAACCGACGACGGGAAGGTGTTCCATTTGCAGGACATGATCGGCTTCACCGAGGAGCACCATGCCCGCTGGTGATTGGCGCTTGACACGCAGAGACGACCAGTAACAGGATCGCTGGATGGGCAGGTCTGCGGACAGGCCCGAGGTGAGCAACATCGTCCAGTTGGAGCGATACGACGCCTTCCTTATCCTGGTTACGGAGCCCGTGAGTTGCAGCATGCCCGTCGCCCCCTAGGGCACGGAGCTGCCGCTCTCCTCACGGTGGCCAACGCCATCGTGTGGTTCGTCATCGCCCCAGGGTGGCCATAGCTAGGTCCTCGCCAACCCTCACGCCTGCGGGCACGCTGGTGGAGCTAGCTATCAGCTTTCGGTCGCTGCTCTGCAGCGCGTAAGATCCGCTTTCTAATGTGTCTGATTCGCTCGGCTGGAAGAAGCGGCTGGCCATCCTCAGAACGAACTGCTAGCGCCAGCCTCAGAAGCTCTCTTAGCTCACTCTTCCACTGAGGATACTTCTCAACACAAGTCTCGACGTCCAGGTTCTCCTGATCGATCAGCTCCAGGCAATGCGCCAGGGCTTCTTCTATACGTTCCATAGCCACCCACCTCACCGCTCTCCGTGGCGCACTATCTCTTGGTCGGCTTGGCTCCAACCCGCACGCGCCGCCTGGAGACCCAAGCTAGCCACGGTGGTCCTATAGACAAACCAATTTTCTCACAATTGCCAGTTCGATGCCACTCCGCGACCCGCGCCCTGCTCAGCAAGAAGATCCGCCCTCGCCGACTGCGCCCGGTCGGCCACTGAGGATGCCCCGGTGAACCTGCGGTCGCAGATGCCCAGGCCCGCTGGCAATACAGTCGGCATGCCTCAACGGGAGCCCGCCGTGGACACACTTCGACAGCTGGAACGAGTCTAGGCCAAGGCCCGCGGTGCCAGAGTGGTCAAGCTGGTGGGCGAGAGCCAGCTCCGCTGGGGAACAGACTTGACACAACACCAAGATCGTGTATTCTGAGATTCTCTCAACTGCGTGCAACTGCTATTGCCCGTCCGGGCGGCCGAAGGAGGTCTCGTTGTGTGCAGCAGCCCCGGCCTGCACAGGGACGAGAAGGAACTAGTAGGGCTCGCCAGGCAGGGAGACGCTGCTGCCTTCGGTGAGATCTACGATCGACAAGTGTTGCTTGTCTATCGCTACGCCTACACCCTGCTCGGCAACAGGGGTGACGCCGAGGACCTTACCGCTGAGACCTTCCTCCGCGCTCTGCAGGCGATAAAGCGGTATCGCTGGACGGGCCGTCCGGTATCCTCCTGGCTACTCACGATCGCTCGCAATCTGGGCATGAGCCAACTGCGAAGGAGGCAGCGAACCAACGACGCCTTCCGCCTCCTGCCAGCCTCCACTTCCAGCGACCCAGCTGAAGCTAGGTCCGCATACGGTGTGGACATCCAAGAGTTGCGCCGAGCCATCGCAACTCTCAGCCCGGTCCAGAGGGAGGTCATCATTCTCCGCTTTGTTCTCGATCTCGACTACCCTCGGGTGGCTCAAGTGGTGGGCAAGTCAGTCAACAACGTCAGGGTAACTCAGTACAGGGCGCTGCGAAAGCTGCAAGAGAAACTCGCGCCAACGGAGTCCACCGATTTGCTTGCCGCGTCTGCCAGTGCAACGTCGCAGCGGCGCACGGTAGCACCCGTCAAAGAAATGCTTACCTAGCCACAGGGCCCCCGGGCACTCCCAGTTCACCTACCTAGGGATCTCCAAGTGCTCTGCGGCTCCCCATCGAGACCCTGCCCGCCTCCTGCTGGCCAACGCCATCGTCTGGCTCCTGGCGACGTGTCCCGACTTCTTGCCAACCCTCGCGCTTGCGAGTAGGATGGGGGCGCTGTGCCGTATCGTTCATCTACCGGTGCTGCCATAGGCGCTAGCGGAGGTCAGGCAAGATGCTAGCGCGCGCGGGTAATCGCACGTCTGGTACCCACATCGGTCGTTCCGTCATAGGCCCTCTATCACTCGACCAGGCGCACGAAGCGGATCAAGCCATCGGGGTCTAGCTTCCCCATCAGGCCACCCACATCGGCCTGAGCATCCACGAACTTACCGGTCACCTCACAGCTGTTGCCTGTGCAGCTGCCCAGCTCCTCGATGAAGAACATGGCGAACTTCACTATGGTCACGTCGCAATGGCCTTTGCACAGCTCTCCGATGACAGGAACGATGACGACCCTACAGCTATCGCTGGCTCCGGTAGACGGGAAGGGGTGGCAGCGGCCTTTGAACCGATAGGTTCCACCCGCCTCATAGAAAACCTCGTCGAACTCGTCGCACTCGGAGCTGGTGTTGTCGATACGCCAGTCCACGCCCTGGCGGGTGGGGCCAGTCATATTGCCGGGCTCCGTTTCCGTCGTGGGGTTAGTGCAACCGTCCTGGCCTTGAGAACAGAGAGAAGTCTGAGAGCCGTGCTCAATAGTCCCTCGGTAGGTGTTGGCACCGGGGCCGTCGATGCCCAGGGCGCCGAAGTTGCCGTGGAAGACGTTCTTGGCGTCGTACTTGAGAACCGTCGGCTCAGTAAGGCTAATGGCCTCCTCCAGGACGCCAAAGGGCACCAGCCCGCCCATCTCGGCAGGGGAGCCCACCCGGGCGGTGGCGTCGGCCCGCATCGTATCGCTAGTGAAGCCCAGCACGCGGGCAAAGACAAATGGTACGTCCCGCTTGACCTGGACGGTGATGCTGTCATTAGAGACGTAGGCGGAGGTTACTTCGATGGCCTCAAGCTCATCGTCATCGATTCCATTGCTCTCCGCCCATTCTTCCGCCTTCTGCCGGGCGTCGGCTGGCGAGTAGGGCAGTTCCTGGGCACCAGCCAGGGCAGCGGCGTCGGCGGCGTTCTGAAGCTCCCGCCTCTCGTGCAGGAATAGCCCCACATCGATAGCCATGGCCGCAAAGCCAAGAATCACCACCATGGCCAGGGTGCCCAGCACGAGGCCTTGACCGAACTCTTCCCGCCAAAGGGAACGCAGTATTCTCAGTGCCCTCATGACACTCACTCCAATCGCATGTCAGCAGTCGAGCTCAAGGTGAAGCTATCGCTAACGTTGCCGCCGACGATCATCCCGACGATGTCAGCCACCGGAGTAATTGGGGAGTACCCGTAGCTGATGTCTATCATCATCTCCTTTTCTCAGGGGCAGCGATAAGCCAGGCTTATCGCCCCTTTTTGGCCTAGCCGAAGGTTAGGCGCCCCAAGAAGGACGTTGCTACGGTTGCGTCTACCCGCGAATGGTATGCAACAGCCGCACGTCCTCAACGTCAGGCTAGCACTTTGGCCCCAACGTGTTACATGACAGCAGGGTGAAAAGCGGTAGAAACCCAGTTAAAGAAGACTGCTCTATTCCGGTTGCAGCCGTCGGGGCGCCCCAGGGCCTGGCTCCAGTCAACGCCATCGTGCGGTTCGTGGTGGCGATGGGGTGGCTGGCATCCTTGCCAACCTTTGCGTCCGTGGGTAGTATGGTGCGCGCCAACTCTAGGTCAAGAGATCCGCGATGCATAACCACATGAGGAAACTCGTTCTCTTGTCTCCGGTAGGCATGGCTCTTAGTGCCGGATGCAGGGCGTGGGCATGAAAGGCACTGTCGTTCAGATTCCGGGCGCGTAGCACCGGCATGCGGATCGTCATCGATACTAACGTCCTCATCGCCGCCCTCACGCAGCCGAGCGGCAGTGGAGCACAGGTGGTAAAGGCTTGGCTGGAAGGGCGATTGGACGTGATCTGCTCACAGGCGACGCTGCGTGAGGCGGAACTCGTTCTGGATTCAGAATGGCTCAAGCGCCTCTGCTCCCGGAGGAAGGTAAGAGCCCTCCTTGAACAGCTGCAGACGCGGACGATCCGGGTGCGGGGGTGCCCGGTCAAGGACATGCCCCTGAGGGACGAGGGCGACCGGCGGCTGATAGAGGCGGCGGTAGACGGCGACGCTACCTATTTGGTTACAACCGACCGAGAGCTCCTGATGCAGCGGGGCTACGCGGGCACGGAATTCGTTACACCAGCGGAACTCCTCAGGGTGTTGTCCTAGCTCGCGGGTCAATTCGGCGGCGAGGTTCCTTCCCATTTACTGGTCTGGCGTCTCTTTAGCGGGGCCAGTCACGCACACTATGACTTCATCGTGTGTGGCTCGTGGTCGCTGTAGCTTCTTCCCTTGCCAGCCCTCGCGGCTGTGAGTAGGACGGGACCTGATTCCCCGACCATCAGGCGAGTCTCCAGGCGGGGACGCCTCGTGCTAGACTACCTGTTGTGCGGTACCGCATACGGTCTGCGCGGCGCAGGAACTTGCCGGCGGTTTATGACTTGCTGGGCATCTGCTTCACTACCCCCCGCGAGTACTTCGCCAACCAGACAGAGCACGACGCGACATACCGGTTCGGCCAGACGCGCATCATCGAGGTCGACGGTCGCGTCGTTTCTCACGTCCGCCTGTTCCACCGACGTATGCTCGTGCGGGGTGTGGCGCTCCCCGTCGGGGGCGTTGGCTCGGTGGCCACGCATCCCGACTACCAGCGGCGCGGCTTGGCCACCGCCCTCCTGCAGGACGCCATCGCTCGGATGGAGAGGGCCGGATACGCCCTTTCGTTCCTGTGGACCGGCCTCGTCCCCCTCTACGAGCGGCTGGGCTGGCGTGCAGTGCCCCAGCCCTTCTACACAGCACAGCCGGAGGAGGCGGCAGGCCTGTCGACGAGGGCGACCGAGGGGGTTCGTCCCTTCACGAGCGCTGACCTGCCCGCGGTCGCCCTCGTTTACCGTCGCGCCACGGAGGGCAGCACAGGGGCCATCGTGCGCACCTTGCGCTACTGGCGCGACCACATGACCTGGGTGCGCGACGATTCTGAGGGCTTCCTATTGGTCGAGAGGGGAGGGCGAGTATTGGCCTACGTGCGGAGCAAGGTCGAGGTGGACAACCACCTGCGCCTGTTGGAGGGGGAGGCGCTCCCCGGCGCGGAGTCGGCGCTGACGATCCTCCTCGGCGAGCTAGGGCGGCTGGCGGTCCGCCGCCGGCTGACGCCGTTGCGCGGCGTCATCCCTCCAGGCCATCCCCTAGGCCATCTTCTGGAAAGTCTGCCTTCTACCCATGTCACCACGACGACTGCCTTGCCGACGATGGTTCGTCCCATCACCGAAGAGGGCGAGGCGATCTTCTCGGCGGGCGAGTCCTTCCGCTTCTGGCACAGCGATCTGATCTAGGCGTGTTCAACTTGGCTGCCCAACGCCATGGTGTGGTTGGTGGTGGCGATGGCCGTGGCTTCTTCCCTTGCCAGCCCTCGCGGCTGCGAGTAGGATGAGGATGCCGTGAGTTCAGGACGGACACCGAACACGGAGGCAAAAGTATGAAGATAGTGAGGGTGGTGACGACCCTGGTCGTTGGCACATGCCTGGCAGTGGTGGCAGCGGCCTGCC
Organism: Dehalococcoidia bacterium; assembly: GCA_034431045.1. Classification (GTDB taxonomy): domain Bacteria; phylum Chloroflexota; class Dehalococcoidia; order SM23-28-2; family SM23-28-2; genus SM23-28-2. Next base: position 6,819 of record DAOUDQ010000096.1, read on the forward strand.
AAGAGGGGGGAGAGGAAGAAACCCTTACTGCCACACTTACCGCTACCGCGACCGGCACTCCCGCCCCCACGGCGAAGGTTCCCGGCATCACCGACTCAGAGATAGTGCTCGGTGCTGATGTCCCCCTTAGTGGGGCCTTTGGCGCCGTCTACTCGACGATCCCCCGCGCTACAGAGGCCTACTTTAAGTACGTGAACGACACCCAGGGGGGCGTCTGCGGCCGCCAGATCGTCTACAAGGTGGAAGACAATCAGAACGACCCGGCTAAGGGAATGGAGGCCGCGCGCAACCTGGTGGAGCGAGACAAAGTCTTCGCCATGGTCGGCTCTTTGGGAGACGACCCCCATGCCGCCGCTTGGGACTACCTGAACGATAACGAAGTCCCCGACATATTGGTCTCGGCAGGAGCCCACCGATTCGGCACTGACCCCCAGGGTCATCCCTGGACCGTCCCGCTGATCCCCAGCTACACCGTCGAGGGAACCTTCTACGGCCAGTACATCTCGGAGAACCTGCCAGGCAAGAAGGTGGCCATCCTCTACGAGAATGGCCCTGCGGGGTGGGATGGCCTCGCAGGTGTGAAGAAGGGACTGGACCCTGACAAGAACGAGATCGTGTCCGAGCAGACCTTCGAGCTCACGGCCATCTCTGTGAGGTCGCAGGTTGCCAGTATGAAAGGGGCGGACGCCGAGGTAGTCGTCATCTTTACCGACCCCGGCTTCACCTCCCAGGCCGTCATCGAGGCCAATCGCCTGGACTGGCATCCCGACTGGTTCATAAGCTACGTCAATTCCGACGAGATAATGTTTCAGTTTGTGTCGCCTGAGCTTCTGAAGGGCGCCATCACCTTTCAGGCCTTCAAGCTGGCGGCAATGAAAGAAGACCCAGCAGTGGCCAAGCACTATGAGATCATGGGGCGGTACGGCGGGCCCGCGCCTACCAACTTCACCCTCTACGCCCAGCTACTGGCAGAAGTGGCAGTGGAGGTACTCGACAGGACCTGCGGTAACCTGACGCGACAGGGGCTTATGGACGCCGTCAAGTCGCTCAAGGACTGGCACAGCGACTTGCTCTTGGATGGTGTCAACATCACCCTCTCCGAGGATGACCACATTGCTATCCAGACTGGCAGGATGCTGCGGGCTACCGTGGAGGACGGGAAGGGCAAGTTCGAGTACTTCGGCTCGCTATTTGTCTTCGAAGAGGAGGAACTGGAATAGGGCCGGCGGCGCCGCTCGCATCCCTCTGCTCCTGCCTTAGAAGTCCGGACCGTCTCCTCAGTGAAACCCTGCCCGCCCTGCTGCTGGCCAACGCCATCGCGTGGTTGGTGGTGGCGATGGCTTCTTCCCTTGCCAGCCCTCGCGGCTGCGAGTAGGATGGGATGGCCACGCCGGTCTGGCCCCGACAAGCAGAAAGAAGGCAGTTCAAAGAGGGAGGGTGAGCGATGAAGCGTCTGATCACTCTTCTGCTGGCACTGGCAGGGCTGGCCGCTCTGCTTGGCAGTTGCGGCGGTGACGAGGAGGAGCCCTCGGGCGCTGACACGCCGTATGCGGGGTACGAGAGCGAGGTCTACACCGACATCGCCAACTGGCTGTGCCGTCCGGACACCGACGACGTGTGCGACGAGAACCTCGACGCCACGGTCGTCAGGGCTGACGGCAGCGTCGAGGTGGAACCCTTCGAGCCAGCCGAGGACGCGACGATCGACTGCTTCTACGTGTACCCGACGGTGTCAGTCGACCCGGAGACGAACAGCGATCTGGTGCCCGACCCCGACTTCGAGGGGATGGTGGTCCGCAGCCAGGCGGCTCGCCTCGCCTCGCAGTGCCGGCTGTACGCACCGATGTACCGGCAGATCACGCTCACGGCACTGATCGAGAGCCTAGTCTCTGAGGAGTCGCCGTTCGAGTCTGAGCCGAGCGAGATCGCCTACGAGTCGGTGCTGGACGCGTGGAAGCACTACATCGCCAACGACAACGATGGTCGCGGAGTGGTGCTGGTGGGTCACTCCCAGGGATCAGGCATGCTGAGGCGGCTCATCCAGGAGGAGATCGACGGCGACGAGCAGCTCCGTGGGCGACTCGTCTCGGCGCTGCTGTTGGGATCGACCGTTGCGGTGCCCGAGGGCGAGGATGTCGGCGGGGACTTCGCGAACATCCCCTTGTGCCGGGAGGCCGCGCAGACGGGCTGCGTGATCAGCTACGCGTCGTTCAGCGACACCGCACCGCCTCCGGAGGACAGCGTCTTTGGGCGAGCCGATGAGGGAATGGCGGCGTGCACGAATCCCGCCAGCCTCGGCGGTGGTCGGGGCACGCTCCGGCCTTACTTCGAGTCCGACCGAGGAGGCGGTCCATTCAACCAGTTCGCCACGGTCAGGGCTGTCGAGGAGCCCTGGGCGGTGGGCGCCGAGATCACGACGCCGTGGGTCGTGCTGCCCGACTTCGTCGAGGCGGAGTGCGTCGTTCGGGACGGGTTCTCGTACCTTGAGATCACGGTGCTGGCCGACCCAGCGGACCCGCGCACCGACGACATCGGCGGAGACATACTCCTGCCTTCATTCGGGCTCCACATCGTTGACGCCAACCTCGCGATGGGCGACCTGGTCGAGATCGTCGGCCGGCAGGCCGAGGCGTACACCGCGGGCGGGAACTAACGCGAGGACGCTAGCGTCGGCTCAGCCTTCGTCCTCAACGACGCTGATCGCGCTCATCTCCCGCTCCAACCCAAGTGACCGATGATAGAAGCCCGCGCTCGTGCCCGCCCTTCTTCTGTGTCCCCACCTCGGCCATCTGCATTCTGAGCACGGGGTTTGGGCCACAGAAGTGAGCGACCTCCGATGAGACAGCGATTACGGAAGAGATCCGCTACCTGATAGATGTGTTCCGCGCCCCGTATTCGAGCCACTGTCGGCCTCCTC
>DAOUDQ010000097.1:0-5671 GCA_034431045.1 Dehalococcoidia bacterium
GCCCTCGCTCCGAACCGCACCACCCGCTGCTTGTTCCCCTTCCCGTGCAAGACCCTCAACCGCTGCCCTTCCAGGTCTAGGTCGGCCAGGTCCAGGTTCACCAGCTCCGTCCCCCGTACTCCCGTGTCCAGAAGGACCAGTATCATCGCCCGATTGCGGCTGCCCCAGTAGAACCGCGTGTCGCAGCAGGCCAAGAGCCTCCCTATCTCCTCCGCCGTGTAGGGCTGAACGATCTTCTGCGGCAACCGGATGTTCTTGATCGGGGCGAAGGGGCTCTCCTCTATGCACCCCATCTGCTTCAGCCAGGAGAACAAGAACCGCACCTCACGATGACGGCGGTGGCGCGTCTCCAGGCTCGCCCCGTTGCTCCCGATACGTCCCAGGTAAGCGTAGATGTGGGCGGGGGTGATGGCCCGAACGTCCTCCGGAAAGCCTTCCTCCCGCGCGATGCCCTGGAAGAGGGTTAGGGTCTCCCCGTAGGCGGTGATGGTGTTCGGCGACTTGCCCTCCACCTGGCAGCGCAGGAGATAGAGGTCGATGAGGCTCCCTAGGCCTTGATCCTGGTTGACCGCCGTCTGCGTCGTCATTGCTCACCCAGTGCAACGCATCGCGTACGTATACATGGACGCTCTCTTCGGCCAGGAAGTCAAGCGAACCAGGGCCGAATTCGGCAGATACTTGAGAAGTATCCACCGATTGGGGCGCGGCCACGGCCAATCAGGGGTCGAATGGCCCAAACAGGGCCAGCCACCGGCCCTGCGCGGGCCTAGTGGCTGGTTTGGCCGAGGGCAGACGGGCTTACTGTTCGCTGCCCTCAGCGGGGTGCCAGAAGAGCCAGCCGTTAGCGGAATGGCCGGTGACGGCCTTGGCCGCGGCGCTGAGGGACGCAAACAGTTGGTCGCCGTACTCGACCGCCCTTCCGGCGGGGCGGTCCTTGGCCTCCACGATGACAGCAGTGTGGGTTTGACCTCTGTACGTGGCTGCGAGCGTGGTGCCCACAGGCGGCAGTTGGCGCGCGATCTTCTTGCGCTGGCGCTTGCTGGTCATGATGCACCTCCTCTCCAAGCTATCCTCTGCTGCTGACCGGCTGGCGTCGTTGAACGCGGTCGACAGACATACATCACTCGGACGGAGAAGGAAGTCAAGGGGTGGTGACGGGCTGCTGCACACAAGGAGGATGGCCGCCCCAGTGGCCGTGGCCGCCGTTGAGGACGAGCCCGGCGCCGACCGCCAGGAGCCCCAGGTGACGCGCCTCGTCCTCGGCCCGGGCCACCACCTCGCTGGCCAGGGCAGCGTCGCCCAGGTAGACGAGCGCCCGCGCCGGATTGGAGCAGCGCGGGCACGGGTAGTAGCAGACCAGCCGGCCGTCGATGGGCGCCTCGCCGGGGCGGCATACGCGGGCCCGGCGGGCGTCAGGGTCGAAGGTGACCATGGGTACCTCCTCTGTGCGAGTAGCTGTGGTGAAGAGATGAAGAATGGCTGCTGGGCCGGGGAATGTCTTCGCGAGCCCGTTAGAGCCAAGAGCTCACGTGAGGGATCGGGTTAAATGCGGCCCGTGGCGCCTGCGGAGGTGGTAACCTCGCAGCGCGAAGCGCCGGGTGCCGGGAGGCGGTCGGCCTGACGCCAGCACGCCCTACTCCGGGTAGGGCCGGAGGTCTTGCATGACCTGCACGAAAAGGTCCGGGTTCTTGATGAAGATGTTGAGTTCGGACGTGCCCCCCCGCACGTCGGATGACAGCACCGAGGCAGCTTCCGCCACAACTACAACGCGATCGAACTCAACGACGAGTCTGAGCCAACCGACAGGTCTCGTAAACTGGGGAACGGAGATGAGTTCAGCCTCACGGCCTTTCACAGTGACCGTCTGCCGTGTCACTTCGCCTTCATTCGACAGGAGCTGCGGATTCAGTATTCTGCTTTTGGCCAATTCCCACGCGTCGGGACTGTAGACGGTTATGTCCAGGCTGATGTTGCTGCCCTCAAATGGTGTCCCGTCAAGCCAGGAAATGTAGCCCATGAAGACGCCCCCGCCTTCGACCTCGCCGCCGAATTCGGCTCCATACGGCCCCTGGAATGTGAGCGCCCCGGCGTTAAACTCCCGCCCCAGCCAGTACACCGGTAAGCCCATGTCCTCCATCGCCTTAGTGTCCCGCAGGAAGTACCCGTAAAACCGCTCGCCCGCGTCGTCATTGTCGCCCAGGCCCACGCACGATATGGCGGTAGTGGCAGCCAATGCCGCGACAGGCATCAGTAACTTCAGGAAGGACAATCTACGAAAGTTGCGTATTGACATCTCTTCCCCCCGACGATATTATAGTGCCCGTCTCACCATCTCGCAACGGTAGGCATCGCTTTCGAGCAAGGAGGCTGCCATGAAGTTTGGCCACCTCTTCGTGCGAAGCTCCCTCTTGTTTTTCGCCCTAGTCGTCGGCTTTCTTGATTCGAGAACCGATCCCCTTGCGGCTCCACTTGGGAGTCAGGATAGGCTGCAACCGTACGCGGTGGCCGGCACCGCCACGGGCGAAGGACAGATACTCTCCTATACCCTGAACAGCCCCGGGGGCGGATACTTTGGATGGGCCGTTACAGTGGGAGACGTGAACAATGACGGCAAGGACGACATTGTGGTCGGGGCGCCGTGTGAGACCGTGGATGGTCGCATTTGCCAGGGCCAAGCCTATGTCTTCTCTGGGGCGGACGGCTCTCTCCTTTTCACCCTCGCTATTCCCGATCCCAACCCCTCGGGTGACTTCTTCGGCGAGTCGATAGGCGTTGGAGACATCAACGGCGTCGGCGACATTGCCGTCGGGGCGGGCGGATGGGACGACGGCTGGTACTCAGACGCCGGGCGGGTCTACGTCTTCTCTGGCAGTGGCTCACTTCGCTTCATCCTGGATATACCCGAAACGCCGAATTCCTCGTCCTCCACCCTTTTCGGCTCGGCCGTGGCGGTCGGGGATCTTAACGGCGGCCGGTCCGAAATCGTTGTCGGGGCATCATGGAAGAATGGCTCGGCCAGCAAACAGGGGCGGGTCTACGTGTTCTCCGGTAGCGGCTCACTTCTCTTTACCCTTAACCCCTCTGGCGACCTGTACCGGGCGTATTTCGGGTACTCTGTGGCAGTGGGGGACCTGGACGGTGAAGGCGACGGTGAAATCGTTGTGGGGGCACCCGGGCAGGGGCGGACCTACGTCTACTCTGGGAATGGCTCACCTCGCTTCGTCTTGAATGCAAAGGGCAGCTCCGTGGCAATTGGGGATGTGAACGGCGACGGCAAAGGCGATATTGCTGTAACAGGATCTGGAGAGTCGACGACGAAAGTCTTCTACGGCGACGACGGTTCGTTGCTCTACACCCTGGGCGCAGGAGGCGGTGGTGTTGCGGTGCAGGACATGGACAGCGACGGCAAAGGCGACATCATCGTAGGGTCACCGGCGGAAGAGCTGGCATACGTTTTTTCGGGGGCCGATGGCTTCCTGCTCTACAGAATCTACAGTCCCAATCCCGAGGGGGGATCTGACTTCGGGTATGCCGTGGCCGCAGGGGATGTGGACGGCGATGCGGAGGGAGAGGTCGTCGTGGGCGCTCCGTTTGAGGGCGCGGGTGAACAGGGACGTGCCTATGTCTTTTCCGGAACTGTCGCGGGCCTCGCGGACCATATCATCCGCGCGCCTTGTTGCTCTTTGCCCGTCAGTCTCACAAAAGACAAAGTTCTGCTAAGCAGCGACCTTGGGGGCGGGCCCGCTTTGAGCATCTTCGGTGCCCAGGTACATGATCGTTTCTCTTGGCGGTACTACGATCCCAACGGTGACCCGTGGGCGGATGCCGATGGGTGCTTCGTGGAGTTCCGGGGGCCTGGCGAGGAGGGCAACGACACCCCCTACGACGCCCTCGTGACAAACTGCCCGGCCGATCCCGGTGAACAGTGGGGCGTGCTGGAGGCTTTTGCAGACGGTTGTCCTTGTACTCCCCAAAATGTCTGGACGCTGGGTATGCCGATCGCAGGCCATTGGTCGGCGTCCCAGACGGGCGCTTGGACGGCTTATGTTGACTACACCGACCCCGGAGGGACAACGACGCCAGGCATCATCCAGGAAGAGATGGAAATGGTGCCTGCCCCCGCGGTTATGCTCGTCCATGGCTGGGAGGCAGATTGCGGCGGCATGAGCATACTCCAGCAGAACCTACAGAACGAGCTCGGCATACCTTCAGACCGTTTGGACTGCTACGAGTACGATTCCAGGAAAGGGATAGAAGACCCCGCCAAGGGCCTTGGGAACAAGATCCGAGAGTTTCGTCAGTCCTTGGGCCTGGGAGCGGACGAGGAGGTGGACCTGGTGGCGCATAGTCAAGGCGGCCTGGTTGCGCGGTACTATCGTCAGTTCGAGTGGACGTCTGCCGATGGGCCGATTGGCAGCATCAGCATGATCGGCACTCCCAACGAAGGGGTGAGAATCGCGAAGTTAAAAGACCCGATCTGCACGGCGGCCGATATATTGTTGTGGCCTTTCGATGGCTGCGAGGTAGTGAGCTGGGGCGCGCTACAGTTGACAGACATTGATCTTGCGTCCCAGGCCGTCGCCGACATGACGCCCGGGTCCGATATCTTGCTGAAGATGAACAATGGGTTTGTATTGCCGGAAATGCCCATCTACAGGGCGCACGCCGGAATCCGTTCCACAGAGATCGGCAAACTTATCTCCGGCTATGCCATCAACGACTGCGCCATCGGACGTCCGAGTGTCGGCGGGCCGGGCAACGTTTTCGCGCCCGCCCCATACGACCTGACCCATGCGGTGGTCTCGTTCCTGGACGGGTGTGAGGAGCCGACGCTCAACGCCAGCCCAGCAATCGCCCGTGATGTCGCCGTAACGATAAAGAGCACCCCACCAGGAGGTGGGTTCAGCTCGGCCGAAGGCAACATTGCCTCGCAAACCTTGGTCGAGAAAATGGGTGGCGCGGAGCCCATTATCAGCAGCGTGTTCGATTACGTAACGCCGGCGGGCTCCAAGAACCACACCATAAGCGTGCCCAGCGGGTTAGGGGACACGGCGTTCGTAGTGTACTGGCTCGACTCGAATACGCAGGAGGCGAACCTGGGAGTAACGCTCCGGCGACCCGATGGCCAGGTCGTCAACCCCGAAGACCCGGATGTTATCCAGCAGGCCGAGATAATTGGAGACGGTATGTTCTACGTGTTGCTCCGTGGGTTCGTGATGAGCGCGCCCCAGGCGGGCGACTGGCAGATCACCGTGGACGGGCTGTCTACTCCCGAGGAGGGCCAGGCGTACCTCGTGTCTCTGATGCCTATGGATAGCCAGGTTGGACTGGGTGCCAGCGCCGCGGACCGCCTGCTCCCGCAAGGCCAGGCGGAGGTGATAACGGCAGCGATGTTCGACGGTGAACTCCCCATAGGCATAAACGAAATCTCGGCACAAGTGACTTTGCCGACCGGGGATCAGGTCGATGTCTCCCTTCAGGACAACGGCATTGGCGGAGATGAGACAGCCGGAGATTACGTCTACTCAGGCACATTCGAGTCAACAGAGGTATGCGGTGTGTACGTTGTGACGGTGAACGCCACCGCCAACAGTTCAGAGGGAACGGTCACTCGACAGCAGTTCGTCTCCTTCAGCGCGCAGGTCCCGGGCGATGCCATAAGAGACTCCTG
>DAOUDQ010000098.1:0-3696 GCA_034431045.1 Dehalococcoidia bacterium
TCATTACCCTGCGCTTTCGGACGAACCCCTAGCCACCCCTCGCGCCGCAAGCCCCAGATACAGGTCTCCGCTCGCTGGCCGGCGGCGGGCCTCTGTGTCATCCCCCCTTTGGAATTACCGCCTCCAGCAGGCATTATCGGATGGGAGGCGAACGCATGTTCGGCGGCAAGTGGGTCTGGATCTGGAACTGGCGTCGCTGCGACGGTGGGGAGGCGACGAGGGTGGCCCAGCGATTGAAGGCGGCGGGCTGTTGCGGCGCCCTGGTCAAGGCCCACGACGGCCCCTACTGGTTCGACCAGGGCCAGCCCTGGCGGGAGATATGCCGCACCCTCAAGTCGTTCGGCCTGAAGGTAGCTGGCTGGGCCTATCTCTACGGCTATGACTGGCAGGGCGAGGCGCAGCGGGCCATCGAGACGATCCACTACGGCGAGGCCGACGCCTACGTGATGGATGTGGAGAGCGAGTTCAAGGGCCGCCCGGACGTAGCTGAGGCCCTCTGCCAACGCCTTCGTCAGGCCGCAGGCCCGCGCTTCCCCCTCTTCTACTCCACCTTCGCCATCGCCCGCTATCATCAGCGGTTCCCCTATGCCGCCTTCGAGCGCCACTGCTCGGGGACGCTGCCCCAGGTCTACTGGAACGCCTTCCGCTGGCCGGTGGAACAGGCGCTGGAGTGGATGTACGAGGACTACGCTTCCCTGGGGATAGCAACCGACAGGATCTTCCCCGTGGCGGGAGCCTACGCCCAGGGATTCGTCCCTTACCCCAGCGCTGAGGAGCTGCAGCGCTTCGTCCAGATGGCCAGCGAGCGTGGCAGCAAGGGCGTCAGCTTCTGGTCCTACGAGCACATGGACGACATCAGGTGGCAAGCCCTGGAGGCCAACCCCTGGCCGGTGGAGGGCATGCCCTGGACGGGCTGGACAGATGAGGCGGAGGAGCTCCGCCAGGAGATAGCCAGGCTTCGCCGCCAGAGCGTCGACTTCGCCGGGCGCATCGGCCGAGGGATGGAGCTGGCCCGCGAGATGCTCAAGGTGCTCCAGGGAGAAGCATAGCCACCGTCTGGCCGGTGGCGGGTCTTCTTGTTGATCGACCCCATGTACCGATAGGGCCTGCCTGCCTGCTGGCAGGCGTGCTATAATCGCCGCTGAACCTGCCTGTGGGCATGTAGGCTTGGTTGAGGGTCGAACAGAAGGTGGCCAACGATTCCAGCCAGGTGGCTCTGCGTTACGCCAGCTTCGAGACGCGGCTGGTGGCCTTCGTGCTCGACATGATAGTGTTGTTTTCCGTCTTCCTGCTGTTCATCGCCATCGCTGGCCTGCAACTCCTGCTGCGCAGCGACTTCGGCGATGTCGACCCCCCTGACTCAGCCTTCTACCTGGCTGCCATCATCATTCTGATCTACTTCTTCCTCTTTTTCCCCCTCTATTTCCTCGCCCTCTGGGTTTGGCGAGGCCAAACCGTGGGCAAGATGGCCATGGTCATTAAGGTGGTCAGGCGGGATGGGCGTCCTCTGGGAGTGGGGACAGCACTATTGCGTCTGGTGGGCTACCTGTTCTCGACGTTGCTCCTGTTCGGGGGCTTCCTGATGATCCCCTTCGATCAGCAGCGGCGGGCACTCCACGATAGGCTAGCTGATACTTTGGTGGTGGAGCCGAAATGAGAGGCCCGGCGCCTACCTCCGCTGTGCCCCTTCTGCGTGGCGCCTTCCAGTGGCTGTTCGGCATCCTGTTCGCCCTCTCCCTTATTGCTCTCTTCCTGGTGATCAACCTTGTGCAGCTTACATCCTCCGGCACGGCCCAGCGTATCCTCTCGCGGGCGACGGCCGACCTCACAGAGATCGATGCCACCCTGCCCACCATCCAGGCCGACCTGGCGGAGGCGGCCCAGGACAGCGAGGAGGCCACTGTCGCTGTCCCCCACTTTCCGCTGCCGGTGGAACTCCCGCGGGAGCAGGCGGCCACCATCCCGACGGCGGAACTGCGGTCGCGCCTGCTGAGGGAGGCCGCCGAGGCCATCTACAAGGAGGGCATGTCGGTGTGGGCCCTGGCCGACCCCGAGGCCGAGCAAGACATCGATATCTTCTCGCCGGAGGGCGGAGTGCACCGCGGCCTGGGCGTCCTCAGCGACGACAATCATCAGGCCCTGCGCGTCGCCGCTATCGTTCTGGGCCTTATATCCCTCGTCCTGGGGGGATTGGTTCTCCTGTCGACCAAGGGCTTCGGCCGCCTGGTGGCCCTGGGGGCTGGCCTCCTGGGGGCAGCGGTGCCGTCACTGCTGGCAGCGGTGGCCGTTCGCTTCGCCTTTCGCACCGCCAGCGAGGACCAAGACGACTATCTGATGGTCCGCCTGCTCGATCTGGGCAACGACGCGGCCTGGCTTGCCCTGCGTAACTACACCATCCTCACCCTTCTGGGGCTGGGGCTGGTGCTGGTGGGGCTGGGGCTGGTATTGCTGGAGACGCGCCAACGGGCGGCCCCGGCTGCGGCCGCCATTGACAACGGCTCGGCGGAAGCCTAGGATCGTATCTGCGGGGCGGGTGTAACTCAGTTGGCAGAGTGCCTGCTTCCCAAGCAGGTTGTCGTGGGTTCGAGTCCCATCACCCGCTCCAGATTTGGCATCCCATCTACCTCTGGTCGGCGCGACGGCGCATGTAGAACCGCCGCATCCCCCAGTCGATAAAGCGGGGCCAGATGCTCTTGAGGGCCACGGCCAGTCGATCGAAGGACGTTACATACACCTCTGGCCGTTCGTCACGCGCTGCTTTGACAATAGCCTCTGCCACGCGCACGGCCGCTATGCGGCGCACAACGCGGGAGGCGCGGGGCGGCTCGACCTCTTTAAGGGCGTTCTCCCCGAACGACGTTTGAACTGGCCCGGGGTACACGGTGATGACCGTGATCCCGTAGTCGAAAAGCTCCAGCCGCAGGGCGTCGGAGATGGCGGTGAGGGCGAACTTGGTGGCGGCGTAAGCCCCTTCATAAGGCGCGGCTATCTTCCCCGCTAGCGAAGAGACGTTGATGACCTGGCCCCGCCGCTGCTGCTTCATGTATGGTGCCGCCGCCCGAATGCAGTTGAGAGGGCCGAAGACGTTCACCTCGAACAGATGGCGAACGTTCTCCATGCTCCCGTCAGAGAGGGGGGCGTACAGGCCGAGACCAGCGTTGTTCAGCAGGATATCCACGCTGCCGAACTCCTCGGCCGCCGTCTTCACCATTGCCTCCACCGCCTCGCGGTCAGTTACGTCGGTGGGAACTACCAGGGAGCGTCCGCGGTAGGCCCGAAGCTCGTCGGCTACTCGAGCCAGACGCTCTGCGTTCCGCGACGCCAACACCACATTGGCCCCGGCGCGGGCGAACAGGCGCGCTGTCTCGCGACCGATGCCGCTGGAAGCGCCCGTCACGATCACTGTCCTATCGCGCAGCCTCATCCTTCTACCTCCCCATCTGACTGGGGACCATCCGCCAGCCTTTCTCCTCACTCATGTCCGGCCAGGGCTGGGGCCCTCCCCCGCCCAACGATGGGCGGTCAAGAATGCTCCATACCGCGTCAAAGCCATGAGGGGAAAGTAGCTGTGGTACATATGGTAATTGAGAAAGAGGTCGCTGGGGAAGCCGCCGCCATCATCCGCGCCTGGGGCGAGGTCGCCCCTGCATGATTCCGTCCTACCTCCGACAAGAGAGAGGCCTCCAAGCTTGGAGG
>DAOUDQ010000099.1:0-2050 GCA_034431045.1 Dehalococcoidia bacterium
TCCGCCCAGCCACCGGTGGCCACCACCTTCGCCTCCTCCCCCAGCTCCTCCTTGAAGCGAGCAACCATGCCTTCGACCAGCCCCACATATCCGTAAATCACCCCTGATTGGACAGCAGCCACCGTGTTGCGCCCGATAGCGCTCGTCGGCCGCGCCAGCTCCACCCGATACAGCCTGGCCGCCCGCTGAAAGAGAGCCTCAGCGGCGATGGCCAAGCCAGGAGCGATGGCTCCACCCACATAGTCGCCGTCCTTGGATATCGCATCAAACACAGTAGCAGTTCCCAGGTCCACCACGATGAGCGGCGGTCTGTAGAGCCTGATGGCAGCCACCGCATCGGCTACGCGGTCCGCCCCTACCTCGCGAGGGCTATCGTACAAGATGCGCAGGCCTGTGCGCACCCCGGCGCTCACCACCAGCGGCCGCACGCTGAAGTAGCGGCGGCACACCGACTCGAAGATGGGATCCAGATCGGGCACCACGCTCGCTATCACAGCAGCATCGATCTCCTCACAGCCGATGCCTTGGTGAGCCAGGAGGTTCCCCATAAGAACGCCATACTCGTCGGCCAGCCTATTGATGTCGGGCGCCAGATGCCAGCTAGCCTTCAGCTTCTCGCCCTCGAACACCCCCAGCGTAACGTTGGTATTGCCTACATCAATGGCCAGAAGCATCTCCCTTGTCCCCTCTGATCCTGGAGGCCGTGCCATTATAGTCCCCATATAGAGACGCCAGCAAGCCTCGCTGCGCACGGGGCAGGCAGTTTGAGGCTTCCGAAAGGGTTAACATTTTCCTGGCCGCTTGTCATAAAACCCTTGATACCCTCATACTGCCTTGCTATGTTGCCCCCGTCCGCTGAAAACCGTCGCTTGGATTCCGTATTACCACCGAGGAGGAATTTGATATGAACCAGCCGGCTGCCTGTCGGCCGGACACAAGTGCTGAGCACCTGTGGGAGGTAGCCCTGGCTGAGCTCCAACTACGGGTGACACGTCCCAATTACGAGACGTGGCTCAAGGATACCGTCGGCGTGCTCTTCGACAACGGCCTTTTCGTTGTCGGAGCCCCCAATGACTTCGCCACTGAGTGGCTTTCCACTAAGCTCCGTCCCCTTATTGCCAAGACCCTCAGCGGCATCATCGGCCGTCCGGTCGAGGTGACCTTTCAACTGCTGGCTTCCCACCCGGACGGCACCCCCTCCACCGCACCCCTGTTCGAGCCCGAAACTACCGCGCCCCCGCCGCCACTAACCCCTTTCCCCCGCCCTCGCCTCAACGAGAGCTACACCTTCGAGCGCTTCATAGTGGGCCACGAGAATCGTCTTGCCCACGCCGCCTCCCTCGCTGTGGCTGACAAGCCAGCCGCTGTCTACAACCCTCTTTTCATCTACGGCGGCACCGGCCTGGGCAAGACTCACCTCCTCCACGCCATTGGCCATAGAGCCTGGAGCAACCACCACCGCGTTCTCTATGTTACCGCAGAGCAGTTTACCAACGAATTCGTCACCTCTATCGCCCAGGGCCGCACCGAGGAGTTCCGCGCCAAATACCGTCACGTAGACGTCCTCCTCATCGATGACATCCAGTTCCTGGCAGGCAAAGAGCGCACCCAGGAGGAGTTCTTCTATACCTTCAACGACCTCCACGCCACCAGCAGCCAAATCATCATCAGTAGCGACCGCTCACCCAGACTGATCTCTCTCCTTGAGGACCGCCTGCGTTCCCGCTTCGGCTGGGGGCTCATAGCCGATATTCAGCCGCCCGCGCTTGAAACCCGTCTAGCCATCCTCAAGGCTAAAGCCGCTGAGCTTCAGCAAGAAGTGAACGCCGACGTACTCCAATTCCTAGCCCAACGCTGCCACAACAACATCCGCGAACTAGAAGGGTCCCTCAACCGTATCGTCGCCTTCGCCCGCCTGCTCCGCGCCCACATAACCCTCGACCTCGCCGCTGAGGCTCTCGCCCCCGTCGCAGCCTCCGGCGACAAGCCCCACCCCTCCCCTCAAGCCGTCCTACAGGCGGTCGCCCAGTACTTCGACCTCGCCACGGAG
>DAOUDQ010000100.1:0-4633 GCA_034431045.1 Dehalococcoidia bacterium
CATCTTGCCCATGACCTCGTTCTTCTCCATCAGCGTTTGGGCCCTGCCTGCTTCTTGCAGGGGAAAGACGTGAGACACCACCGGCTTGATGTGGCCGCTCTCCACCCAGCGCAGGCCCTCGAGAAGGTCGGTCTTGTTGCCCATGTGCGAGCCGAGAAAGTTCATCTGTTTGTTCCAGAGAAAGCGGAGGTCGGTGGGCGCCTCGAAGCCGCTGGTGGCCCCGCAGGTGACCAGGGTTCCACCCCATTTCAGGCTGGCCACGCTCTGCTCCCAGGTGGCAGTGCCCACATGCTCGAAGACGACGTCGACTCCACGGCGACCGGTGATCTCGCGGATTTTCTCCAGCACATCCTGCTTTTTGCGGTTTATCAGGTGTTCGGCCCCCAGCCTGCGGCAAAACTCCAGCTTTTCATCGCTGCTGGCCACGGCGATGGGCTGGGCGCCGAAGGTGCGGCAGATCTGGACGGCCATGCTGCCCAGACCACCAGCTGCTCCCCATATCAGGACGAAGTCGCCCGCCTGAATTCGGGCCCGCCCCACCAGCATTCGCCAGGAGGTGAGAAGAACCAGGGCCACGGAGCCCCCCTCCTCCCAGCCTAGCCCCTTGGGCTTGGGGATGACGTTGAAGGCGGGCACCTTGGCGAACTCGGCGTGGCCGCCGTCGAGGGGGCCGGTCTGGAAGCCCCAGATCTTGTACTGGCGGCAAAAGGTGTCCTGGCCGTTGGCGCAGAACTGGCAGGTGCGGCAACTCAGGCCCGGGTAGACTAGCACCTCGTCGCCACCCTTGATGTCGGCCACCTCGCTGCCGACCTCTACCACCTCGCCGGCCGCATCGCTGCCGGAGATGTGGGGCAGGGTGACCCGCATACCCGGCAGGCCGCGCCGAGCCCAGATGTCATTGTAGTTGCAGCCAGCCGCCCTGACCCTGACCAGTACATCGTTTGGCCCGACCTTGGGCTCAGCCACCTCCTTGTACTGAAGGACCTCCACCCCACCGTGCTCTTCGAAGACCACTGCCTTCATGGGCCTTCCCTTCTAACTATCGCTAACAGCCATCGCTAGTCTATTTGGCAAGTGCTGCCTTGCTCCTGGTATCCATACCTGCCGACCTCACGGCCAGAAATATAATCGACGGGGGCTAGCCACGCAAGTGTCGGCGCTGGCGACTGGGCCAGCAGGGAGCGAGCCTGGGCTAGCCTGCTACCTCCTCTGGGAATCGACCCTTGCCAGGAAGGACAGCAGCGCCTGGTTGAACTCCAAGGGCTTCTCCAGGGTGGGCGTATGGCCAGCGCCTGCGATGATAACGAGCTCGCTGTCAGCGATCCTCTGGTGCATTCGCTGCGACGGCTCCAGGAAAGGCTCGTCCAGCTCGCCGCAGACGATCAAGGTGGGCACCCGAATCTGCGATAGCTCTTCCAGCAGGGGGCGGCGATTGCCGATGGCCTGACCGCAGTAGAGGTAGCCTTCCAGCGAGGTCATAAGAAACTGCTCTCGCCAAACGTCGATAAGCTGGGGGTTGTCTTCAATCAGTTGGCTTCCCAGCGGTGGAGTGTGTGCTACCTCCTCGAACAGCGCCTCCAGGCCCTCAGTGCGAGCCAGCTCCATCAGCCGCGCTCGCTCCTGCCAGGGGATGCCCTGCGGCACGTCGGCCGCCGTGTCCACCAGAACGAGGGCCCTCACCGTCTCTGGATGGCGCAGTATGAACTCCTGGGCCACCATGCCCCCCATGGAATGGCCAACCAGATAGCACTCGGGCACAGCCAGCGCGTACAGGAGGCCGTAGACGTCGGCAGCGAAAAGCTCCAGGGAGTAGTCCTCGCGCCGGGTGGGCTTGACCGACAGGCCGTGGCCGCGCAGGTCCGGCGATAAGGTGCGATACCTGTGGGCGAGGACCCGCACCTGGAGGACCCAGTTCCGCAGGTTGCCGGTATAGCCGTGGATGAGGACTATAGGGAAGCCTTGGCCCTTTTCCTTGTAGTGAATGTCAAGGCCCTTAATGGATAGGTGAGGCATCTCGAACGCCAGTATAGCACCGGCCGCTGAAGCGGTCAGCACCGGTAAGAACTGGCGATATTTCCCCATATGCCTGTTGACAAGCGAATCCGCCGGCCGTAACATAAATGGCCGAAGCAAATCATTGCACTTGCAACAAATTGCACAATGACCTCTCATCCTACTATTGTCGAAGCGCTGCGGCAGGAGGGCTATCGTCTGACCCCTCAGCGGATGATGATCCTCACCATCATCGACGATAGCATGGGCCACATCAGCGCCGAGGAGATCCACCAGAAGGTTCGCCAGCAGTACCCCTTCGTGAACATATCCACCATCTACCGTACCCTCAACCTCCTTAAGAAGCTGCGCCTGATAAGCGAAACGGACCTGGGCGAGGGTTACGTGCGCTACGAGCTGCTGGAGAGGGAGCGGCATCATCACCTGGTCTGTCGCCGGTGTGGCGAGAGCTTCGCCTTCGAGCACGAGCTCCTCAAGCCCTTGCACCTTCGCTTGCTGAAGAAGTATGGCTTCGCCGCCGACGTCGACCATTTCGCCATCTTCGGTCTGTGCCGGCGATGTCGCCTGGCGGAGGGAATGGCCGGCGCTGGAAAGGAAGACCAACATGGCAGTGGTTGATCCTTCGACGCTGGAGACCATCGAGGCCCCGGCCATGCACATCCCCGACGGCTTCGTTAGCGGCCCGGTGGCGGGGGTGGGCTTCGCCCTAGCGGGGGTGGCCATAGGCCTCGCTGTCTGGAGAACGAACCGAGTCCTGGGCGCGCGCTTCGTTCCTCTCATGGGGGTGATGGCCGCCTTCATCTTCGCTGCTCAGATGATGAACTTCCCCGTGGCTGGCGGCACCTCCGGCCACATGGTGGGGGGAGCCCTGGCAGCGATCCTCTTAGGCCCCTGGGGAGCCATGATCGTGATGACCTCCGTCGTGGGGGGGCAGGCCCTCATATTCCAGGACGGCGGCCTGGCAGCCCTGGGAGCCAACGTGTTCAACATGGCCGTGGTGGCCTGCCTGGTGGGCTACGCCGTGTACATGGGCTTCATGCGCTTCAGCCACGTCGCTCCCTGGGTACGCTACACGGCTGTCTTTGCCGCTGCCTGGTTGTCGGTGGAGATCGCTGCCATAGCGACATCTATTGAGCTGGCTCTGTCCGACACTTCTCCTATCACCGTGGCCCTACCGGCGATGGTGGGCGTGCACGCCGCCATCGGCGTCGGCGAGGGTTTGATCACGGTGGCAGCGGTGGCCTTTGTCTCCGCCACCCGCCCCGATTTGCTCGTGGCGCAAGTGCCCGTGACGGAGGACTAGAAGATGAAGCTCCGCTATTACCTTGGCCTGCTGGTGGTCGGCATAGGGATAGCCATATTAATCACTCTCTTCTCGCCCTTTGCTTCGTCCGCCCCCGACGGGCTGGAGAAGGTGGCTGAGAACGAGGGCTTCATAAGGGAAGCCGAGGACGCCCCCTACGAGGTCATCGCCGACTACGTACTGCCCTGGGTCGACAACGAAGATGTAGCGACGATCCTTGGGGGGATAATAGGGGTACTTATCGTAGCCGCCATCGCCTTGGCCGCCGCCGTTGTGCTCTGGCGGCTGCGAGGTGCCCAGCGGCCGACCTCGGGTGGAGGTGGGCCAGGCTAGCGACTCTGGGCCTCGCTAATCAGATTGGCGAGCCCTCTCGGAAGACGACATGTCGATCGGTGTTCCCATCATCGAGCGCTATCAAGCGGGCAGCAGCGTCATCCACAACACGGACGCGCGGCTGAAGCTACCGCTCACCCTGGCCTACATCTTCGCCGTCACCTTCACACCCGTGGGCCACTGGCTGGCGTTCGGCCTGCTGGCGGCACCCCTGGCGGTTGCTGTGGCGGTGAGCAGACTTCCTGCCCTGCTAGTCCTCAGACGCTCCGCCTTGGCCCTGCCCTTCATCGTGGTTGCCGTGCCCCTTTTGTTCACCAAGGAGGGCGATACGCTCTTCACACTCCAGCCCTTTGGCTGGACGGCCAGCGAAGAGGGGCTGGCGGCCGTGCTCACCGTTCTCACCAAGTCCTGGCTTTCGGTGATTGCCGCCATCATTCTCACAGCGACGACGCCAGCGCTGGAGCTGCTGCGTGCCATGCGTACCCTGGCCGTGCCCCGCATTCTGGTGGCCACGGTGTCCTTCATGTATCGCTACCTGTTCGTCATCGCTGACGAGGCCCAGCGCCTCCTGCGAGCGCGCGATTCTCGCAGCGCCAGGCTGGAAGGCCGCAAGTGCGGCGGCAGCCTCTGGTGGCAAGCTGGCGTTCTGGGCCACATGGTCGGCTCCCTGGTCCTGCGCAGGTACGAGCGCAGCGAACGGGGCTACGCCGCTATGCAGGCGCGCGGCTACGATGGCGAGTTGCGTTTCCTGTGGGATAGGGCCTGGCGTCTGGCGGAGATCGTTGTGGCAGTAGCCCTCGTTATTTACATGGCGGGAGTGCAGGTCTATGCGCGCTACTAGGGTTCGAACGGCCGTCGATACCGCCATCGGGATCGCCAATCTGCGCTTCGCCTACCCAGACGGCGTGCAGGCCCTGGGAGGCGTCAACCTCACCGTCGCAGCCGGCGAGAAGGTGGCGCTGCTTGGCCCGAACGGCGCTGGCA
>DAOUDQ010000101.1:0-12600 GCA_034431045.1 Dehalococcoidia bacterium
GACGACCCCGAGGCGGCCCAGAAAGCGGAGCAGGAAAGGGACAAAGGAAACTTCGTGGGCGAGCTCCGCCCCTTCTTGCGAGGGATCAACACCGACCTCAACACGCCTCTGGCCTTGGCCATCATGTCGGCCATCTTCGTGGAGTTCTGGGGCATAAGCACGCTGGGCCTTTTCACCTACGGGGGCAAGTTCTTCAACTTCGGGGGCTTGCTGCGGGGCATACGAAGACTCTCCCCTGGCCAGCTATTTCAAGGCGTCACAGATGCCTTTGTGGGCTTGCTGGAGCTTGCCTCGGAGACGGTGCGCCTGGTCAGTTTCACCTTCCGACTTTTCGGCAACATGTTCGCCGGAGAAGTGGTGATCCTAATGTTCACCTTCCTTGTTCCTTTGGTTTTCACCCTGCCTTTCTACGGCCTTGAGCTCTTCGTGGGCCTCATTCAGGCGTTCATCTTCGCCTTGCTGACGTTAGTGTTCGGTATGATCGCGGTGACTCACGGTGGCCTTCCTGGCGCTGAGGAGCCGGAGGCCGAGATTCACCAGGCGGAGACGGCAGAGGGTCAATCGGTAAACGCTGAACAATAGCAGCAAAAGGAGGTAAGTAAATGGAGCTGCTGCTCGCTATCATCCCGCCACTGGAAGCGGCTGCCCAGTACGTCGCCCAGGAGGCGGGGGGCGACATCACCAACGAGGGCATCAAGTACCTGGCCGCCGGTCTGGCCATGGGGATAGGGGCCCTGGGGCCTGCCTGGGCCATCGGCAACCTGGTGGGCCGGGCCGTGGACGCCCTGGGCCGCAACCCAGAGGCCCTGCCAGGCATTCAGGTGAACATGATCTTGGGCTTGGCCTTCGCCGAGGCCATCGGCATCTATGCGCTGGTGGTGGCCGTCATGATCGGCTTCGTCTTTTAGGCCAGCGTGGGAACTAGGTGGGGAATGAGGCGATGGAGCCAGTCTTCCTCCAAGGGCTCGTCGATGGGCTGAAGAGCCTGGGGTTTAATCTTCCCAGCCTGTTGGCCCAGCTTATCAACTTTACTATCCTTCTGATTTTGCTGAGCGTCCTTGCCTATAGGCCGGTGATCCGCCTGCTGGACGAGCGGCGGCGGCGCATCCAGGAGGGGCTGGAGGCAGCGGAGCAGGCCAAAAAGCAGGCGGCCCAGGCTGAGCAGGAGGTGCAGGCCCGGTTGGAGCGAGCGCGCCAGGAGGGACAGGCCGTTATCGGCCAGGCCCAGCAGATAGCGGCTCGCATTCAGGAGGAGGCCCGCCAGCAGGCGCGTGAGGACGCTGAGGCGCTGCTAGTTCGCGCCCGCGGTGAGATCCAGCTCGAGCGGGACAGCGCCATCGCTGAGCTGAGGCGGGAGTTCGCCGGCCTTACCGTCGAGGCCGCCGAGAAGGTCATCGGCCAGTCGCTGGATCGTCAGGCTCACCGGCGCCTTATCGAGGAGGTGCTGGCCGAGTCGACCCTGGGCGGTGACGGCGACCAGCAGGCTTCCCGGTCAGAGCCCAGCCAATGATTCGCGATACCGCAGCCAAGCGATACGCCCAGGCGGCCTTCGAGATCGCCCGCGCGCGCAATAGCCTGCAGGAGTGGGCCACCGACCTGGCCCTGGTGGTCCAGGTCATGGCCGACCCTCAGGCTGCGGCCATCCTTAGCAGCACCAAGCTGGCCCTGGCCGACAGGTATCGCCTGTTAGAGGCGATTCTGGAGGGGATCGACCCGCTGGTCATGAACCTGGCCAAGTTGCTGGTGGCCAAAGGGCGGGTGGGCATCGCCTCCCAGGTCGCCGAGGCCTATCGCGACTTGGTGGACGAGCACAGCGGCGTCTGCCACGCCAGGGTGGTCACGGCGGTGCCCCTGGCCGATCCCGAGCGGCGGGCGGTGGAGGAGAGGCTGAGCCAGATAACGGGCAAGAAGGTGATCGCTCATCTGGAGGTGGAGCCAGCCATCGTTGGCGGGCTGGTGGCCCGCCTAGGCGATCGCCTCATCGACGGCAGCACTCGCAGCAAACTCCTGGCCCTGAAGAAAGCCCTGGAGGGTCAAGAGCGATGATCCCCGGAAGGTGGTGATAAGGGAATGGCGGTACGTCCGGAAGAGATAACATCCATTATTCGACAGCAGGTCGAGCAGTTTGGCGCCCAGGTCACGGCGGTGGATGTGGGCACGGTGGTGGAGGCTGGCGATGGCATCGCCCGCGTCCACGGCCTTCAGGGCTGCATGTACAACGAGATCCTTCAGTTCCCCAACGACATCATGGGCCTGTCCCTGAACCTGGAAGAGGACACGGTTGGCGCTATCATCCTGGGCGAATACGCCGAGATCAAAGAAGGGGACGAGGTGCAGTCTACCGGGCGCATCGTCGAGGTGCCGGTAGGCGATGCCCTCATCGGACGGGGGGTGGACCCCCTGGGCAACCCCCTGGACGGCAAGGCGCCGGTGCCCCGTGACAAAGCCAGACCGGTAGAGCGCATCGCTCCCGGCGTGGTACGCCGCAAGAGTGTCGATACCCCCGTTCAGACGGGGATCAAGGCCATCGACTCCATGATCCCCCTCGGCCGCGGCCAGCGCGAGCTGATCATCGGCGACCGCTCCACCGGCAAGTCAGCCATCGCCATCGATACCATCATCAATCAGAAGGGCGGCGACCTCATCTGCATCTATGCGGCCATCGGCCAGAAGACCTCCAAGGTGGCCCAGGTGGTGGCTACCCTCGAGCAGCACGGCGCCATGGAGCACACCATCGTCGTGGCGGCCAACGCCTCCGACCCCGCTGCCCTTCAGTATCTGGCTCCCTACGCCGCCTGCGCCATGGGCGAGGAGTTCATGGAGCAGGGCCGCGATGCCCTGGTGGTCTACGACGACCTCAGCAAGCATGCCTGGTCCTATCGCCAGATGTCCTTGCTCCTGCGCCGGCCGCCCGGCCGCGAGGCCTACCCCGGCGACATCTTTTACCTCCACAGTCGCCTTCTGGAGCGGGCGGCCAAGCTGGCCCCTGAGTACGGCGGCGGCTCTCTCACCGCTCTGCCCATCATCGAGACCCAGGCGGGGGACATCTCCGCCTACATCCCCACCAACGTCATCTCCATCACCGACGGTCAGATCTATCTGGAGACCGACCTGTTCAACGCCGGAATTCGTCCGGCCGTCAACGTGGGGCTCTCGGTGTCGCGGGTGGGTGGTGCCGCTCAGACGCGGGCCATGCGCCAGGTGGCCGCTCGCCTGCGTCTGGACCTGGCTCAGTTTCGCGAGTTGCAGGCCTTCGCTCAGTTTGGCACCGCCGAGCTGGACGTGGCCACCCGTCGCCAACTGGAGCGAGGCCAGCGCCTCACCGAGGTGCTCAAGCAGCTCCAGTACGAGCCCATGCCCCTGCATCAGCAGGTAGAGATCCTGTATGCAGCGGTGAACGGATACCTGGACGACGCAGCGGTGGCCAAGGTGCTGCCCTTCGCCATCGCCTTCCAGCGCTTCATGCAGACGAATCACCCCGACATCGGCAAGGATATCGACCATCAGAAGCAGATCACCCCCGAGACCGAGGACAAGCTGAAGGCAGCCATCGCCGAGTTCAAGGAGAGCGCTCCCCTACTGGAATAATCATGGCTACCCTTCGTCAGATTCGCCGCCGCATTCGCACCATCGAGAACACGGCCAAGATCACCAAGGCCATGGAGCTGGTGGCTGCATCCAAGATGAGGCGAGCCCAGGCCCGCGCCCTGGCCGGCCGCCCTTATGCTGAGAAGATGCGCTTGGTCCTGGCCAGCCTGGCCGAGACCTTGCCCCTTCAGGAGCCCGAGGTCATCCATACTCTCATGCGCCGGCGAGAGGTGCAGGCCATCGACATCATACTCATTACGCCCGACCGCGGCCTCTGCGGCGGCCTGCCCGCCAGTCTGAATCGCCACACCGCCTCCTTCATCGTCGAGGGGCAGTTGCCCGCCAGGCTTATCTGCATCGGTCGCAAGGGGCGCGACTTCTTCCATCGAGCGGGGATGGAGGTGGTGGCCGAGTTCGTCGGCCTGGGCGACTATCCCGGCTACGAGGACGTGCGGCCCGCCGCTCGGGTGGCTATGGATGACTACATTCATGGCCTGGCCGATGAGGTCTATCTGAGTTATGCTTTGTTTGTCAGCACCATGGTTCAGCGGCCGCAGGTCTTTAAGCTGTTGCCGGTGGAACCCCCCGCGGAGGCGGCCGCCTGGGGGGTGGACTACATCTATGAGCCCTCGCGCGAGACGATCATGGCTGAGCTTCTACCTCGCTACGTGGAGCGCCAGCTCTACGAGGCGGTGCTGGAGGCGGTGGCCAGCGAGCAGTCGGCGCGCATGGTCGCCATGCGCAGCGCCACTGACAACGCCAACGACATGATCCGCGAGCTTACTCTCACCTATAACAAGGCCCGCCAGGAGAGCATTACCAAGGAGCTTCTGGACCTGACGGGCGGTGCCGAGGTGCTTGGAGCAGAGCGCTAGGTTGCCGAACTGTGGACGAAAGGGTAATAGGCTCAGTAATCTAGGGGAGAGGTGGCAGGGCCCAAAGGGTCGCAGGCTTATGAAAGGGTGATGCCATGGCCAAGGGAAAGATAGTTCAGGTGATGGGCACTGTGGTGGACGGGGAGTTCCCGGTGGATGGGCTGCCGCCGGCCAACAACGCTATCGAGATAGCCATGGACGGCGACAAGCTGCTGGCCGAGGTGCAGCAGCACCTGGGCAACAACTGGGTGCGCTGCCTGGCCATGGGTAGCACTGATGGCCTCCGTCGCGGGGCCGAGGCGGTCGACCTGGGCGGCCCCATCAAGGTGCCAGTAGGGCCGGGCACCATGGGCCGCCTGTTCAGTGTGTTGGGGCAGCCCATCGACAACCTGGGCGATGTTGAGGCCGCAGATTATTGGCCCATCCACCGTCCGCCGCCTTCTCTGGACGAGCAGGAGACGACGACCACGGTGCTGGAGACGGGCCTCAAGGTCATGGACCTCATCTGCCCCTTCCCCAGGGGCGGCAAGGTGGGCGCCTACGGCGGCGCCGGTGTGGGCAAGACCGTCATCATCATGGAGCTTATCCGCAACATCGCTCGCGAGCACGGCGGCACATCCGTCTTTGCCGGCGTGGGCGAGCGCTCCCGCGAGGGCAACGACCTCTGGTTCGAGATGAAGGAGTCGGGCGTCATCGACAAGACCGTCCTCGTCTTTGGCCAGATGAACGAGCCGCCGGGCGTGCGGGCCCGCGTCGGCCTCACCGGCGTCACCATGGCCGAGTACTTCCGCGACGTCGAGGGGCAGGACGTTCTCCTGTTCATCGACAACATCTATCGCTACATCCTGGCCAACATGGAGGTCTCCGCTCTACTGGGGCGGATGCCCTCGGCGGTGGGCTATCAGCCCACCCTCTCCACCGACGTCGGCGCCCTGGAGGAGCGCATCACCTCCACCAAGCGGGGCTCCATCACCTCCTTCCAGGCCATCTACGTGCCGGCCGACGATTACACCGACCCCGGCATCGTCGCCACCTTCGGCCACCTGGACGCCGTTGTCGCCCTGGATCGCGCCATCTCCGAGATGGGGATCTACCCCGCCGTCGACCCCCTCACCTCCTTCTCCCGCATCCTCGACCCCCGCGTCGTGGGCGAGGAGCACTACCAGGTGGCTCGCGGCGTGCAGGCCGTGCTCCAGCGCTATCGGGAACTCCAGGACATTATCGCCATCCTGGGCATGGAGGAGCTGTCGGAGGAGGACTAGCTGACGGTGATGCGCGCCCGCAAGATTCCGCGCTTCCTCTCCCAGCCCATGTTCGTGGCCGAGGCCTTCACCGGCCGCTCCGGCAAGTACGTGCCCGTCCGCGACACGGTGCGGGGCTTCAAGGAGATCCTAAACGGCGAGTGGGACCACCTGCCGGAGCAGGCCTTCTACATGGTGGGGCCTATCGAGGAGGCAGCCGAGCAGGCAGAGAAAATGGAGAAGGAAGCCGCGGGAGCAGGGCCCAAGGAGGCGTCAACCGGTGCCGAATCTGAGAGTTGACATCGTCACCGCCGAGAGCGTCGTCTTCTCCGAAGAGGACGTCGACCTGCTGGTCGTCCCCGGCATCGAGGGGGAGCTGGGCGTTCTGCCCCTGCATGCGCCCCTTCTGACCACGATCCAGCCGGGGGTGCTGCGCGTCGTCAAGGGCGAGGAAGAGACGACCATGGCTATCACAGGCGGCTTCATCGAGGTGCGGGAGAATCGGGTGACCATCTTGGCCGATGCTGCTGAGAGGGGGGAGGAGATCGACGTGGCGCAGGCGGAGGCAGCTCGCCGCCGCGCCGAGGAGCGCCTGGCCTCGCGGGAGGCGACCGTCGACATGGCTCAGGCGGAAATGGCCCTCAAGCGGGCCCTCGTGCGCCTTAAGGCGGTCGAACGAATGCGGCGGCGCCGCCGCGGCGCCCCGCCACCAGCGAGCTAGGCCTGGTTTTCCTCCTCCACCGATGGGACACGCTCATGGCAAGCGAACGCTTCATCATCGAGGGCGGGCACAGGCTCCAAGGCACGGTGGAGGTAAGCGGCTCCAAGAACGCCGCCGTGGCTGCCGTGGCTGCTTCCCTCTTGGTGCCTGAGGAGTGCTATCTGGAGAACGTCCCCGCCATCGGTGACGTCAGGTTCATGGCCCAGGTGCTGGAGAGCCTGGGTGTGGCGGTCGAAAGGCCGTCGCCCTCAACGCTGCGCCTCAGGGCCGCCCGCATCACCTCCTTCTCCCCACCCACGGAGCAGGTGGTGAACCTGCGGGCTAGCTTCATGGTCATGGGCCCCCTGCTGGCCCGCTTCGGCCAGGCGGCCTGCAGCCCACCCGGGGGCGATGTCATCGGCCAGAGGCCCATCGATGTCCACCTGGCTGGCTTTGCTGCCATGGGGGCGGATATTCGTCGCCAGGGGGAGAAGTTCGTGGCCGAGGCCAAGAGGCTGCGCGGCGCTCGTCTGTTCATGGACTACCCCAGCGTCCTGGGCACCCAGAACCTTATGATGGCTGCCACTCTGGCCAAGGGCACCACTGTCATCGTCAACGCGGCCGCCGAGCCGGAGATCGCCAGCCTGGCAGAGATGTTGAACAAGATGGGCGCCCGCATCCAGGGAGTGGGCTCCCACACGCTGGAAATCGAAGGGGTGGACGCTCTCCATGGCACCACTCATCGCATAGTCCCCGATCGCATCGAGGCGGGCACCTTCGCCATCGCCGCCGCCATCACCGGCGGTGACGTACGCATCTGCGGGCTGGAACCTCAGCGCCTGTACTCGCTGGTGGCCAAGCTCAGGGAGGCAGGGGTCCAGGTAGATGAGGGCGAGGACGTTCTGCATGTGCACGGGGCTGACCAACTGGCGGCAGTGACTATCCAGGCGCTGCCCTATCCTGGGCTGGCCACTGACCTTCAGGCGCCTATGGCCACTCTTCTCACCCAGGCGCAGGGTGTGAGCTATGTCCATGAGAGGGTTTTCGATAATCGTCTGCTGTATGTCAGCGAGCTGCGAAAGATGGGGGCGGAGGTGGTCTCCACTGGTACGACTGCCATCATCAGTGGGCCCACTTCCCTTATCGGTACCAGCGTTCGCGCTCTCGACGTGCGAGCAGGAGCCGCGCTTGTGCTGGCGGGACTAGCCGCCCGCGGCAGGACAGAGATATCCGATATCTATCACCTGAACCGCGGCTATCAGTGCCTCGACGGCAAGCTGCGGTCCCTGGGAGCAAACATCCAAAGCGCATAGCATTTCCGGCGCCGATCGATTCTTGGGTTGGGGGTGGGGAGCATGTTCGGCAAGAGAATAGGGGTGGACCTGGGCACGGCCACCGTGTTGGTCTACGTGCGAGGCAAGGGTATCGTCATCAAAGAGCCCTCGGTGGTGGCGGTGGCTCAGCGGGACAACAGCATCGTGGCCGTGGGAGGCGAGGCGCGTGACATGTTGGGGCGCACGCCCGGGCCTATCGCCGTGATCCGACCCATGCGCGATGGTGTTATCGCTGACTACCTGACCACCGAGGCCATGCTGCGCTACTTCATCGGCAAGGTGAGAGGGCGGTTCAGTTTTATCAGGCCAGAGGTCATGGTCTGCATACCGGCAGGGGTGACCAGTGTAGAGCAACGGGCGGTGCGTGACGCCGCCGAAGCAGCCGGCGCTCGCCGGCCAGCCAATCTGGTGCCCGAGCCCCTGGCCGCTGCCATCGGTGCTCGTATCCCCGTGGACACACCTCGAGGCCACATGGTGGTGGATGTCGGCGGCGGCCGCACCGAGGCCGCCGTCATATCCATGTACGGCATCGTCACCAGTGAATCGGTGCGAGTGGCCGGCGACCGCATAGACGATGCCATCGCCACCTACATCAAGCGTCGCCACAACCTGATCATTGGCGACCGCACTGCCGAGGAGGTGAAGATCGCTGCGGGTAGCGCTCTGCCTCTGGAGGAGGAACTGACCACAGAGGTGCGCGGCCGTGACCAGATCAGTGGTCTGCCCAAGAATATCAGGGTGACCTCCCAGGAGATTACCCAGGCTATTCAGGATCCCCTGGCCAGCATCCTGGGGGCCATCCGGGCGGTGCTGGAGCGGACGCCGCCGGAACTGGCCTCCGACGTAGTAGACAGGGGCATCGTCCTTACGGGGGGTGGTGCTCTCGTCCGTAGCCTGGACCGCCTGATCGCCCAAGAGATCGGCATCCCCTGCTCGCTGGCCGAGAACCCTATGGAGTGTGTGGCCATCGGGGCCGGTATCGCCCTAGAGCACCTAGACCTCATCCGTCGTGCCCAGCCCGCCGAGGGCGATTTCCTGGCCGGATACTAGCGCCGCTTCGCCGGCTCTTTCAGGTCCTTCAGGTGGAAGGTCATGCTCTGAAGGCCAAGGACGGGGTCGATCTGGCGCAGTTGCACGTCGCGGGGCCTGCGGGGACATAAGGGGGCGTAATTGAGGATGGCCTTCACGCCGCAGCGCACCAACGTGTCGACCACTGCTTGAGCTTCAACAGCGGGCACCGCCACAATGCCGATATCCACCGGATCTTGGCGCAGCGTCTGCTCAAGCTCGCTCACGTGCCTAATTGTCACCGATGCCAGCTTCTGGCCCACAATCTGGTAGTCCACGTCGAAAGCCTGGGCGATATAGAAGCCCTGGCTGGCAAACCCGCCGTATTCCAGGATGGCCCGCCCAACCTTGCCCACTCCAACAAGGGCCATCCGCCACTGGCGGTCGAGGCCGAGGATGCGCCACAACTCCCCCAAGAGCTGGCCCACGTTGTAGCCACGCCCCTGCTTGCCAAAACGACCAAAATAGCTCAGGTCCTTACGAATCTGGGCCGGTGTTACTCGCGATATCCTGGCCAGCTCCGTCGAACTCACCACCTCTTCCCCTCTGGACTGTAGCAGGGCCAAGCAGCGGGCATAAAGCGGCAGGCGATCGATGACTACGTCAGGGATCTTGCTGGCTCCGGCTATCTTTGGATTCCGTGTCAACTTGTGCCTCACCGCAACAAACGACTATCGTTGCTAATCTCTCACGGCCCTAAACCCAGCGGCCTTGTGCCTTTTTTCGCAATCAGTTTACACCACTAAGGCTTTGGCCCTCAACTTGGGCCCAGAAGAAATCACTATCCCTAAATGGCCAAGCTGAGCCCTGATAGAACTAGGGCCATCGCTTCCTTCCCCTGCCTCGGCCTGCCCTCAGGGGGGCCTGGGGGTTGATGAACAGGCAGATATAATGTACTCTCCTTCTGCCCTTGGGATACGTTAGCTACAGAGGCTATAATGCGGGACGAGCCTGTCGCCGTAGCGACCAGGGGGTTAGCGCCATGGTGACGCAAGCGGGCTCCTGACAGACAAACTATCGGGGCAGCGTTTGCGCCCATGTGCCCACTATGCGCCAGAAAAGCGATAGACTGTCAAAGGAGTCGATATGAGCACCTATCTCGAGCTGAACAAGGAACTGACCCCCGAGCAGATCGCTCTGAAGAACGAGACCCATAGATTTGCTGAGGAGGTGCTGCGTCCCGCCAGCATCGAGCTGGACAGGATTGTCGACCCTGAGGAGGTGATCAAGAAAGACTCGCTGTTATGGGACGTGTTCAGGAAGGCCTATGAGTTGGGCCACCACATCTCGGGATTCCCCGAGGAGCTTGGTGGGGCCAACCTCGGTCCCCTTGAGCGACACATCTTCGCCGAAGAGAGCGGCTGGGGAAGCGCCGATCTGGCCATCTCCGTCGGGGTCAGTGCGTTCCCATTCTTATTTGCAGCGCTAACCGGCAACCCGGAGCTCATGAGGGACTTTGTCATCCCCTTCACCCAGGACAAAGAGGCGAAATACGTTGGCTGCTGGGCTATCACCGAGCCCCAGCACGGGTCCGACGCCTTGATGGTTGGAACGGAGCAGTTTCGCGACCCGCGTACAGCCTTCGACCTAACCGCCAAGCTCGACGGTGATGAATGGCTGATCAACGGCCAGAAGGCAGCCTGGGTATCCAACGGCACCATCGCTACCCACGCCCTGACCCACGTGTCCATCGACCCTTCGCTGGGGATGGCTGGAAGCGGCGTAGCCGTCGTCCCCCTGGACCTTCCCGGAGTGTCCAGGGGCCGGCCGCTGAACAAGATTGGCCAGCGCGCCCTCAACCAGGGGGAGATATTCTTTGACGACGTGAGGCTCCCCAAGCATTACATGCTGGCTCAGCCGGCCGGCTACCCCTTCATAATCGACGCGATCCTCTCCTTCGCCAACGCAGGCATGGGAGCCGTCTTTACCGGCGTTGCCCGGGCCGCTTTCGAGGAGGCGCTGGCCTATTGCAGAGAGCGGGTCCAGGGCGGCAAGCCTATCTGCGAACATCAGGTAGTACAGATGAAGCTGTTCGACATGTTCATCAAGGTGGAGTCGGCCAGGGCTCTGTCGCGGGCCGCTATGATCTATAACCTCACCACGCTGCCGCCAGCGATCCACTATTCCATCGCTGCCAAGGTCTATTGCACAAACGTCGCTTTTGAGGTAGCCAGCGATGCGGTCCAGCTGTTCGGGGGAATGGGGCTATCCAAGGATCTACTGGTAGAGAAGCTCTTCAGAGACGCTCGCGCTTCCATGATTGAAGATGGCTCTAACGAGGTTCTCTCCCTCGTCGCAGCCCGTCAGCTTATCGACAAGTACTGACCGGAAGCTCCTCCAGGGAAAGCCCCCCTTTCCCTGGAGCGGGACGTAGCCCTTACTGCCGCTGCTTTAGTGGCGCAGCAGGGGGCAGCAAGAGAGTACGGGTGGCGAGTATTGGAGATGGGACAGGTACCGTGAAGCAAATATTGGCGGCGTTAGTGCTGGCTTCCCTTCTGGGCCTGCTGGCCCCGGCCTGCGGGGGAGGCTCCGAAAGCGTCCTTCCTACGCCTGGCCCCGCGGGCGAGGCCGTGATCAGGGTGGAGATGCGCAACAACCGCTTTTCCCCTAGCGCCCTCACCATCAGGGCGGGAAGAGATTACATCCTCGAGCTGCGCAACAGGGATGGGGAGGCCCACAATCTGCGGATAGCAGGCGTCGACAACGAGTACGAGACCGAGGATGACCTCGTATCTGACAACGTCGATCCCGGCAAGACCGGCAGCCTGGAATTTCGGATCGGCCAGCCGGGCGTCTACGACTTTCGCTCCGACTCTCAGCCCATTATGATGGTGGGCACCCTCACCGTATGGGAGGCCCCCCCGATCGCGACGCTTGCGCCTGCCACGCCCAGCCCGACGGGGGAGGCTGAGTCGCCCACGCCCAGCCCGACGGGGGAGGCTGAGTCGCCCACCCCTAGCCCGACGGGGGAGGCTGAGTCGCCAGCCCCGATGTCTACCCCGCCTGGCCAATGACCCGGCCATAGCCTTGGCGTATGCTGCTAGCCTTAGGAGGCTTGGCGATGCGAGCTATCGATATTCATCTTCATCGCCCTGTGGCCGCTGTGGAACAGGCAAAGGGTGAGGGGCTAAAATTAGGCGGGAGCGTGGCCAAGAAGGTGGTTACCTAGCCAGCATGAGAAAGGAGTTCGCCTTGTAGCCCCTCCTGGGCTAGCACCGGGACGTGGGGCTGCGTGCGGGGAAGAAGTGAACGAATGAGAGCAGGGGAAGGCGTCACAGAACTGGTGGAGCGGATGGTGGCCGGCGATACGCTGGCCTTGCCTCGTCTTATCAGCCTGGTGGAGGGAGAGAGCGAGGCGGTGGTGGACATCATGCGCCGCATCGGCCCTCACACCGGGCGCGCCTACTGCATAGGGGTCACCGGGCCGCCAGGGACGGGCAAGAGCACAGTGGTGGACAAGCTCACCGCCATCATGCGTGAGAAAGAGCTGTCGGTGGGCATTGTAGCCGTCGACCCCTCCAGTCCCTTCTCCGGCGGCGCCCTCTTGGGCGATCGCATCCGCATGCAGCAGCACTATCTGGACCCGGGCGTATTCATCCGCAGTATGGCCACTCGCGGCAGCCACGGCGGCCTGCCTATTACCGTCCAGGGGGTCACCAAGCTGCTCGATGCCAACGGCCGCGATGTGATCGTGGTAGAGACCGTGGGCGTCGGCCAGACAGAGCTGGATGTGGTCAATGCCACCGATATCGTCATTGTTGTGCTCACGCCCGAATCTGGCGATGCCGTCCAGG
>DAOUDQ010000102.1:0-3503 GCA_034431045.1 Dehalococcoidia bacterium
GGCGCCATCATGACCCCGCCGGCATGGTTGACGCCGATTACTGGCAGGCTGGTGAAGCGCTCGGTCTCCCTGGACATCTGGCCCAGGTTCAGCTCTGGCACCACAAACGCCTTGACCTGGTCGCTCAGCTCTCTCACCTTGTCCTCGGGGAAAGGCCAGACGGTGATGAGGCGCAAGAGCCCCGCCCGGATACCTTGCTGGCGTGCCTCGTTTACCGCCCGCCGGGCCGAGCGGGCTGTGGAGCCATAGGCAATAACGGCCACCTCGGCGTCACCCAGGAATATTTCCTCGTACTCGATGATCTGGTCGGCGTGCAAGCGGATCTTGTCCACCAGGCGGCGTACCAAGCGGTCATGGGGTTCGGGGAAGGTGGCTGGATAGCCCTTTTCGTCGTGGGTCAGGCTGTCGAAGTTCACCCGGTAGCCCTCACCTGCATGGACGATGGGCGGCACTAGGTCCTCGTCCTCCGTCAGACAGTGGAGAAAAGACTCATCGCCTGGCTTATGCCGAGGCCGCTTTCGCTCCACCCGCGGGATCTGGTCGGCGGGCGGTATTACTACGCGCTCTGTCATGTGGCCTATTAGCTCATCGCCCATAACGAACACGGGAATGCGCCAGCGGTCGGCGGTGTTGAAGGCTTTGATCACGTGGTCAAAGCACTCCTGGGGCGAGGAGGGGGAGTAGGCCACGATCTCGTAGTCGCCGTGGGAGCCCCACTTGGCCTGCATCATATCGGACTGGCCCACCAGGGTGGGAAGGCCAGTGGACGGCGCGCCTCGCTGTATGTTCACGATGACGCAGGGGGCCTCCATCATGGCCGCCATCCCTACGTTCTCCATCATCAGGGAGAAACCGGGGCCGGATGTGGCGCTCATGACCCTGGCCCCGGCCAGGGAAGCCCCCACCAGGGCGGACATGCTGGCCAGCTCGTCCTCCATCTGGACGAAGATGGCCCCCACCGCTGGCAAGCGGGCGGCCAGTCTTTCAGCCGTCTCCGTGGAGGGGGTGATAGGATAGCCGGCAAAAAAATCGCAGCCGGCGGCCATGGCTCCTTCGGCGCAGGCGTGGTCGCCCAGCAAGAAGTGGCTGCCGGTTAGCACACGCTCTTCGGCACTCATTGGGCAACCTCCTCGCTGTAGATGGCAAACTCAGGGCAGAGGATGGAGCAGAACTGGCAGGCAACGCATTCTTCTTCCTTGCCTTCGGCTACGATGGGATAGTGGTACCCTTTGGCGTTTATGTCGGAGGTTTCCACAAGGACATCTCGGGGACAGAAATCGATGCAGAACCGGCAACCCTTGCAACGCTCGGGAATGATGTATATCCGTCCCCGAGGGATCGATACGGTTGCCTTATCCAGCGGCTGGCGTAACAGGACTCCCGCCATCATGACACCTCCGCAAGAAGTGAGTCTATCTGGTGACAGGCACGCTGGCCGGGCACGGTCCTACTTGGTTTGGTCGCTGCCTAGCAAGCCGGCAAAGGTGACACTGCTCAGCTTAGCCACGCCCAGGAGCAGCACCTCTTGCCCCACCGTGTACACGGGGCAGGAGAACTCGCGGCCACACTCGTCGGGCGCCAACAAGCAGCGGTCCACCTTGACAGGCCCGTCGACGGCTTCGATCACATCCAGAAGGGTGATCTGCTCCGGCGAGCAGGCCAGGCCGAGGCAGCCCAAGCGACCTCGCCTGTTCTCCAGGATGCCCGTCTTGGCCAGGCGTTGGGAGATCCTGCCCACATAGGACGGTGAAAGATGCTGGCGGCGGGCGATCTCCTTGATCCGCGCCTCCGGATGGAGGGACAGATCCAACACTACCCTTATGGCATAGTCAGCCTGTCGGCTCACACGCACGTTCTTGCCACCAATAAATGTTTAAAACTCGACCATCTTTAATCTTAGACTAAGCCTAAGGTATGACTCAACCCCTACAATTGTTGTAATACCCCAAAATCGCTGGCTGGAAAAGGCCATTTTGCAGTGATAGCTTCCGGTACGGCTGAGTAGAGCCGTCTGGTCTTGCTACCCTAGGGTATCCCTAGTATAGTTAGCAATCACTAGTTAAGCAATCGCTAAGAACTGCCTGCCGCTGGGTAGATCCTCACAGGGCCTTGGGCGTGTAGACGCGCTGCATCGAGAATATGGACACGGTGGCACCGGCCGTCGGCAGCAGGGCTAACGACGGCCTCTGGAATGCCCTCAAGGGTCAGGTAAAGGACATATACCGCGCTGGGCAGTGCGTGTCTCCCGGCAAGATGCTAGAATCCACCCTGAATGGCCTGCGGGTGGGTCTACAGGTCTAGGCTACGATTGTTGGCAGCGACGTACTTCCAAGGAGGAGACACATGGAGCTCAAAGAGGTCATAGGCTGGCGCCGCAGCATTCGCTTCTATCTGACCCATCGGCCGGTGGAGCGGGAGAAGGTCCAGAAGATGCTCGAGGCGGCCCGTCGCGCCTCCTGCGCGGGTAACGTCGGCAATACGCGCGCTGTCGTCGTCTGGAGGGGCCAGGCCTCGGATGAGCTGATCCAGGCCCTTACGCCGCCCCTGGGCTACCAGCAGATGCAAACAGCGCCCTGCTTCATCGTCTGGTACTCCGATAGCGCAGCCTATGAGGTGAACAAGTGGATCGACGACCTCAAGAACCTGGCGGAGCTGAGACGGCTGGGGACTGAGGCCGAAGGGACCAAGGACACCATAGAAAAGTTTCTTAGACCGGTCTTCACCCCCATCTGGCAGCAGATGGCGGTAGGACCGCTGGCGTTCATGGACCTCGGGCAGGCTGTGGCCCAGGCTACCCTGGTGGCCTACGAGGAGGGCCTGGGTACCTGCTTAATGAGCAGCCCCCGAATGCTGGACAGGGTGACCAAGCTCCTGAAGCTGCCAGAAACCGCCACCCTCGTTTGCATAATGTCGGTGGGCTACCCGGCCGAGTCGCGGGAGGCCGGCGGCCAGACGCCGAAGTGCCCCTTCGAGGGGCTCTTCTTCGAGATGGAGTACGGCCTGCCCTTCAAGGAGGACCCCCAGGTGGTGGAAGAAATGAAGCAGGCCAAGATGATCCAGGAGCCTGCCCCCCTTCCCTGGCGGGGCGCCGAGCTGGGGTATCTGGCGCGCGCCTTGGGCATCAAGGAGGCCTGGCAGATCGGTCTCTGACGCGCTCAGTATCTCACTGGACGTTCCTGCCCCAGAACAAGTTCGTCCGGGGACCCCGAGTCAGCTCTGGAAGATCGTCACGTCGGCGCCGCCCAGGCCGGCGTTGTCCAGCCGCCGCTGTGAACACGCAGGCAGGCCAACCAGAACGACCGCTTTGCCTGATGGACATTGCCCCCTGTATCCTAGAACTGTGATTGCCCGACACTTCTGAACTGTGGGCGGCGAAGAGGGACGGCCTTGATCCAGCCTAAGGACAGAGCTTCACAGCCCGAGGATACACGGGTGGCCAGCGCCTGCGGCATGTGTTCCAGCCAGTGCGCCATCCTCGTCCATCGGCTGAACGGCGTCGTCAG
>DAOUDQ010000103.1:0-5443 GCA_034431045.1 Dehalococcoidia bacterium
TCCAGCTTCTCCGTTTGCACGAAGTAGGAACCCAGGACCAGCAACGGGCCGAAGGAGATGAATATGCCCAGATCCCCTAGGGCTCGGTACTTGTAGCCCAGGGGGCTGGCCGTGTAGAAAAGGCCGAGGAATAGACCGGCGGCACCCAGGGCCAGGAGCTCCCAGCCGCTCTGGGAGGCCAGATAGCCACCGATCGCCGAGCCAGCCAGGAAGAAGAATGCCGTCAGCAGGAGAACGTCTCTAGGCCGAAGCATCCTGTCCACCAGCGTCCTGTCATCGGCGTGCTCCACGGTATCGGCGCCTCGCTGGAAGTCGAAGTAGGTGTTGGTGACGTTGGCGCCGATGTGGAAGAAAAGGCCGCCCACCAGGGTGAGCAGGAAGAGAGGCCAGTCCCAGAGGTCGGCGCGGTAGGCCAGGGCGCCTCCCACCAGCATGGGGACGATGGACGCCGGGAAGGACCACGGGCGCAGGGCCAGCAGCCAGGCCTTGGGGCCGCGAGGCACTGCTGCGTGCTCTCGGAGGCTGCCGGCGCAGTTGTGGCCGTCAAGGGGGTTTGTCATCGTACCGAATCCTCCTGCCGAAGGCTCATGCCAGCGACGTGAAACATTGGTCTCAATTCCCGCTCTCCTGCGCGCGAGGAACGGCGCCCAGTTTGGGCGCCTTGGTCAGCACCCGCGGACGGCCGTCCTCCAGCACCACCATATCCTCGATGCGGACGCCTCCCCAGCCACTGATGTAGATACCCGGCTCGATGGTGAACACCATACCGTCGGCCAACACATCCTTGGAGGCGTGGGCCAGGCGGGGCGCCTCGTGAATCTGCAGGCCGACGCCGTGGCCGAGGCCGTGGCCGAAGTTCTCGCCGTAGCCTGTCTCAGCGATCACGTTGTGGGCCAGCAGATGGGCCTGCTCTTCGGTCATCTCTCTGCGGATCAGCGCCTCCGCCGTCAATTGGGCTGTCAGAACTATATCGTAAATCTTGTCGAACTGCTCGTCCGCCTGCCCGAGGATGAGCGTGCGGCTGAGGTCGGAGCAGTAGCCGCCCAGGCGCACCCCCATGTCGATAATGATAGGCTCCCCCTTCTGTATCTTCTCGTCCCGAGGGTAAGCGTGGGGCATCGCTGCCCAGGGCCCGGCGGCCACAATAATCTCGAAGGAAACGCCTTCGCCGCCATGCTCGCGGATGTATTTCTCGATCTCCCAGGCCGCCTGGGCCTCTGTCCAGCCGGGCTCGATGCGCTGGGCGATGGCCACGAAGGCCTCGTCGCCCAGGTCGACGGCCCGCTGGATGGCCGCCAGCTCGTCGGCGTCCTTGGTGGCTCGAAGCTGCTCCACCAGAGGCGGCGCCGCCAGCAACTTCGGCCGCTGGGAGGCGGGCATGTCCTTCACCGCCTTAGTGATCGTCTGATAGGTGGCGACGGTGATATCGCCCGCCTGGAAGCCCAGTCTTTTGCCCGCCAGCTCCGCCTCGCCCACCAGCGACGCCAACCAGTCGGGTACGGGCCCGCTGGCCGGGAAGAGGGTGAAGCCTGAGGCCTCGCGCTGGGCCTGCTCGTGGTAGCGGAAATCCACAGCGATGAAGGCCGCCTCCTGGGTGATCAGCAGATAGCCCACAGAGCCGGTGAAGCCGGAAAGATAGCGGCGGTTAGCACCGACGTTGCCGAAGGTGTCCTCGACGGGGCTGCTCACCACAAGGCCGTCCAGTCCCGCCTCCGCCATTTTCTGGCGAAGCCTCTCCAGTCGGCTATTCACGGCCCTCCTCCCTCACCAGAGCGGCCAGGGCGTCCAGGGCACGCAAGTAGCCCTCCCACCCCTGGCCGGATATCTGCCCCGCGGCGATGTCGGCCATGACCGAGTGACGGCGGAAGGGCTCGCGGGCATGAATGTCGGACAGATGCACCTCGATGAAGGGCAGGCCGCAGTCCTCCAGAGCATCCCGCAGCGACAGACCATAGTGGGTGAGGGCGCCGGGGTTAATTATAATGCCTTGTGCCTCCTCAGCCTCCGCCTGGATGAAGTCGATGAGGCTCCCCTCGTGGTTGGACTGGAAGGACCGGATCTCTGCCCCTCGCTGGGTCGCCCGCTCGGCGACCCGCGCCTCGATCTCCCTCAGGGTGAGGGTGCCGTATATGTGGGGCTGGCGCTTGCCTAGGGTGTTCAGGTTAGGCCCATTGATGAGAAGGAACCTCATTCGTCCTCGCTCCGCCTCCGTCGCGACCGCCACACATTGTAGAAAGCGGCATCGTACACGCGCCGCTTCTCGGCCTCGCTAACGTGGGTGTAGATCTGGGTGCTGCCTACGCTGGCATGACCCAGAAGCTCCTGCACCACCCGCAGGTCGGCCCCGCCGTCCAGCATATGGGTGGCGAAGGTGTGACGCAACAGGTGAGGGAACACCCGCTCGTCGAGGCCTGCCTTGAGGGCGCAGCGCCGGACCATGAGCTGCACTGCTCGCGCCGAAAGCCGCGCGCCTTGCTTATTGAGGAAGAGGGCCCTTTCATGGGGGCGATGAACCAGGGCCGGCCGGCCTTGGCGCAGATAGCGCTGCAAGGCATCGGCCGCCGCCCGGCCCATAAGGGCAATGCGTTCCTTGTTGCCCTTGCCCAGCACTCGCACTTCCTGTTCGCCGATATCCACGTCGCTGGTATCCAGGGCCACCAACTCGCTCAAGCGAACGCCAGCGGCGTACAGGAGCTCCAGGATAGCCCGGTCGCGCAGGGCCTTGGGGCTATCGCCCTCGACCGCCCCCAGGATAGCCAGAACCTGCCTGGGCGAGAGGAAGCCGGGCAGGCGACGCCCCTTCTTGGGGCCGTGCACACCCGCCAGCGGGTCGTGCTCGATGTGGCCCTGGCGAACCAGGAAACGATAAAAGGAGCGGATGGTGCTCACCCTGCGGACGATGCTGCCCGAAGCCATCTTCTGCTCTCTTAGCCCGGCCAAATAGCCGCGCAGAAGATAGCGGTCGACATCGCGGATGTCCCGACCGGCATCCTGGGCATAGCGGAAGAAGGAACGGAGGTCGTTCTCGTAGTTGCGCAAGGTGTAGGGCGACAGGTTGCGCTCAGCCTGAAGGGAGCGCAGGTAAGCCTGAAGCAGATTCTCCATGTCGGCCTTGCCAGACTACCGCTTGCCTACCGGCAGGCCCGCTGCCGCGGGCGCCTCCTGCGGCGGTTGGCCCCGCCAGCGACACTGACTACAGCGGCCGCGGCCCTCGCCAGCGGCCAGTAGCAGGCCGCCGCACTGAGGGCAGGGTGTGGGTAGAGGGCGGCTCCAAGTGGTGAACTGGCACGAAGGGTAGTTGGCGCAGCCGTAGAAGACACGGCCGCGGCGGCTGCGCCTTTCCACTATGTCGCCGCCGCACAGGGGGCAGCGCGCGCCCGTCTTTACCAGAAGGGGTCGAGTGCCCTGGCACTGAGGGTAACGGGAGCAGGCCAGGAAGGGTCCATAGCGGCCCCGCTTGGCGACCATGGGGGCGCCACACTGGGGACAGGCCTCCTCCACGGCGGGTAAAGGCTCCCCCTCCCCTTGCAGCGGCCGCGTGTTTCGACACTGGGGATAGCCAGAGCAGGCCAGAAAGCGGCCCCGCTTGCTCCAACGAATGACCATCGGCCGGCCGCATTGGTCGCACACCTCGCTCGTCTCCTGATGAGCCGGCGGCGCTTCGCTAGCGACGGCCAGGGCTCTCATCAGGGGAGCGTAGAAGTCCTGCACCACCGGCTGCCAGGACCTCTCGCCGCGGGCGATCTCGTCCAGTTCCTCCTCCATCTCGGCGGTGAAGCTCACGTCCACGATGTCGGGGAAGTAAGTGATCAGCAGATCGTTGACAACGAGCCCCAGCCCCTGCGGCCTCAGGCGACCGTTCTCCTTCTCCACGTAGCCTCGCCCCTGGACGGTGGCGATGATAGGGGCGTAGGTGCTGGGCCGCCCGATGCCCTTCTCCTCCAGTGCCCTTATCAAGCTGGCCTCGGTATAGCGAGGAGGCGGCTCGCTGAAGTGCTGCTCAGGGAAGAGGCCCAGCAGGCGGAGGAGATCGCCCGCCGCCAGCTCGGGCAGAGGGTTCTTGCCCAGGTCCTCGTCCTCCTCGCCTTCCTCCCTTGCCTCGGTGTAGAGATGACGGTAGCCAGGGAATGCAAGCTGGGTATTGACGGCCCGAAAGAGGTAGACATCGCGGCCGCGGGAAGGCCTGGCGTCGATGTCCACCGTGGTGACGTCGTAGAGAGCGTCGGCCATCTGGCTGGCCACCATTCGCTGCCAGATGAGAGTGTACAGACGGCCCTGGTCGCGGTTGAGGTAGTGCCGAACCTTCTCCGGCTCGCGATAAGCGGAGGTAGGGCGGATGGCCTCATGGGCCTCCTGAGCCCTTTTCACCCTCTTCTTGTATGCGCGGGGCGAGGGAGGCAGGTAGGGCTGACCGAACTTCTCCCGAATATAGGCCCGCGTCTCCTCCCTGGCCGAATCGGCCACCTGAGTGGAGTCGGTGCGCATGTAGGTGATGAGCCCTACCTCGCCTTCGCCGCCGATAGCCAGCCCCTCGTAGAGCTGCTGGGCGATGCGCATCGTTTTCTGGGCGGAGAACCCCAGGCGACGGGCGGCCTCCTGCTGGAGGGTGCTGGTGATGAAGGGCGGCGAGGGCCGCCGTGGCTGCTTCTTCTTCTGGACGTCGGCCGCCCTGTAGGCCGCCGACTGGAGAAGGTGCACCAGGCGGTCGGCCTCCTGCTGGCTGGCGATCTCCAGCTTCTTCCGCTTGCCGGCCAGACCTGTCAGCTTGGCACGGAAGCTCAGGGGATCATCCGCCTTCGATAGCTGGGCCTGGATGGTCCAGTATTCCTTGGGCACGAAGCCCTGGACCTCCCTCTCGCGCTCCACCACCAGGCGCAGGGCCACCGACTGCACTCGCCCGGCGGAAAGGCCACGCGCCACCTTCTTCCAGAGAAGCGGGCTGAGGTTGTAGCCGACCAGGCGGTCGAGGATGCGGCGAGCCTGCTGTGCCTGCACCAGTTGCATATCGATGGCGCGGGGGCGACGGAAGGCCTTCCGCACTGCCTGGGGGGTGATCTCATGGAAGACCACTCGCCGCAAGGA
The DNA here is from genome assembly GCA_034431045.1 of Dehalococcoidia bacterium. Classification (GTDB taxonomy): domain Bacteria; phylum Chloroflexota; class Dehalococcoidia; order SM23-28-2; family SM23-28-2; genus SM23-28-2. The sequence continues at coordinate 5,083 of DAOUDQ010000103.1, forward strand.
GGCCTCGTCCAGTCCAGCCGCCTGCACCAGGTGCCAGGCGATGGCTTCGCCCTCGCGGTCGGGGTCGGTGGCCAGGAAGACAGCCTGCGCTCTGTTACTGGCGGCGGCTATCTCGCTCACCACCCGCCGTTTCTCTTTGGGGACGATGTAGTAGGGGTCGAAGCCGTGCTTGACATCCACCCCCAGGGCCGACCTGGGCAGGTCGCGCACGTGGCCAATGGAGGCCTTCACCTCGTACTGACGGCCGAGGATGTTAGCCAGGGTACGAGCCTTGGCGGGCGATTCTACCACCACCAGGCTCCTGCTGCCTCGCTTTGCCACAGGGGTCATGTTCCGTAGACGGCGCCAGCCTCGCGGGTAC
>DAOUDQ010000104.1:0-2314 GCA_034431045.1 Dehalococcoidia bacterium
CGGCCTGTTTTTCTCCATCACTCAACTCCAACTATGGCCAGGCAGCGAACGGGGATCATCTGATCTCCACCTGCTCGGCTTCCTCGCCGTAGATCTCACGGAAACGGTCGTCGTCGATATCCTCAGGCAGTCCGTCGAAGACGATCTCACCATCTTTGAGGGCGATGATCCGGTCGGCATAGGCCCGGGCCAGGCTCAGGAAGTGAATGCTACAGATCATGGTCACGCCCTCTTCCTCGTTCAGTTCCTCCAGATAACGCATGATGGAGTGCGAGGTGGCTGGGTCCAGGGCGGAGACGGGTTCGTCCACCAGCATGAGCTCCGGGTTCTGCATCAGGGCCCGGGCGATCCCCACCCGCTGTTGCTGGCCGCCGCTGAGTTCATCGGCCCGCTTGTAGGCCTGGTCGGCGATCCCCATCCGTTCCAGACTGCCCAGGGCCAGTTGCACGTCCTCCTTGGAAAAGTGGCCAATCAGGCTCCAAACCGGGCTGGTGTATCCCAGGCGCCCGGCCAGCACGTTGGTGATCACCTTGGAGCGCTTCACCAAGTTGAAATGTTGGAAGATCATCCCCATCCTGCGGCGGATGTGGCGCAGTTCCTCCTGAGAGGCGGCGGTGATCTCTATGCCGTTCCATATCACACGTCCTTCGGTCGGCTCCACCAAGCGGTTAATGCAGCGCAGCAGGGTGGATTTCCCGGCGCCGCTTAGGCCGATTATAACCAGGAACTGGCCGTCGGGCACCTCGAAACTGACGTCGTGCAGGGCGCGCGTGCCGCCTTCGTAGATCTTGGTGAGATGTTCCACTTTGAGCATCTGTTTCTCCTATGAGAGACTGGGCAGGGTCCGGACCCCTGCCCAGTCCTTACAACGCTCGCCGGGACCTCTACTCCTCCATGAACCCGACGACCTCGTCCATCGAGTAACCACCCGCTTCGATTAACTCGCGGACGATGTCGTACTTAGCATCGGTGATGGGGCTCATGCTGTCCCAGGCATAGAAGTCTTTACTGCCGATGGAGTCCATCCAGGCATCCGTCTCCTGGAAGGCCAGCAAGGCCTCCTCGATCTGCGCCCGCAAGTCGGGCGGGAAGTCCGGCCCGAAGGCCAGGCAGTCGTTGGGAATGGAGTCGCTGAGGGCCATGATGCGCACCTTCTCGACCACATCCGGTGCGGTTTCGCGTGCGGCGGCGCGGGCGTCCAGGATGCGGTAGCCACCGCACCATAGCGCCTTGCCGTCCTCGCTGATCGCGCACTCATCCACGATGTCCTTATAGGGCTCCGGGTCAGCCCCCGGCTCCCATGCCGCCTCGCCCTCCGGCACGAGGGCCGGGCTGAAGTAGGTGGTGCCGAAGTCGGCTTCGCCATTATAGACGGCCAGGACGGCCTGCGGGTGTCCGCCGGCGGCGAACTGCTCGGCCACCTCGATCCCCGCACCCGCCAGTATGAACAGCGGGAACATGAAACCGGAGGTGGAGGTGGCGTCGGTATAGGCCCACTTCTTGCCGTCCAGGTCTTCGATGCTCTGGATGTCGCTGTCGCGGGCCACGATGAACTGGGCCCAATAGACGTCATTGCCGTAGCGGATCGATATCATGGAGGCATCAACGCCGCAGCGAGCGTTGGCCACCACGTAGGCCAGGGTGGCGGGGAAGCCCATGGTGTCGCCGGGCGAGGCGCACATGCCCTCGATAAAGGCCGCGTAGGAGGTGGGCACGAAGACCTCGAATTCGAGACCCGTGGCTTCCGTCAGCGCCTGGCGCATGATCTCGCCGCCGGTGACGATGTTTTGCACCTCAGCCGAAGGCACAAAGTAGACCTGGATGGGCCTTTCCGCCGAGCCCAATTCCGCTGGGGCGGGCGTGGGTGTGGGAGGTACCGGAGTGGCCGTGGGTGGTGCAGGAGTGGGCGTCGCCGCCGGGGCAGGCGTTGGCGTTGGGGCGGGCGCACAAGCCGCCAGCAACGCCATTAAGACGGCAACCATCCCCACAATCAAAAGGACTTTCTTACTCATTCCTGTTCACTCCTTCCGCTTAATAGCATCAATGTCGTCCGTGCAACGTCGATCGCCGAGCACACCACCTCCTTTCGAATCTTCTATTAATAATAGCATCTTTTCCCTAAATCGCAAGCCTCTTTATATAAGTTATCGAAGAGGAGTCTCGTTTTCCCCCTTCTCTACCCTTGCGCAAAGACCACCTCTGTCTACTCCACCAGTTCCTCCAGGTCGACACCGGCGGCCTCGACGGTCGCCCGGAATCCCTCATAGAAGGAGTCGTCCTCGTCGTTCTGCACCACCTCCTGCCAGCCATAGCC
>DAOUDQ010000105.1:0-7537 GCA_034431045.1 Dehalococcoidia bacterium
TGAACGTGGCGGGCGCCAAAGCTCACTATAGGCAGCCCTTGGGCAGCCTCTACGCACTCGCGGGCGCCGGTGGCCCAGCCACTCTCATGGGCCAGGATGCCCAGGATGGCCGTCTCGTAGACGCCGAAGGAGAGATAGGGGGCGGTGACCCGAAGGACGACCTCCTTGAGACGAAAGGGCTCCCCCTCGTCCAGAGCCCATGCTTCGCCGTCGGGCGGAAGGGCTTGGCCAAGGAGGGCCAGCACCTCCTTCATGCCACAGAGGATACCGTCGCCGCTGGGGAAGAACTCCATGGTCACCCGCGGATTGACCCCCTCCAGCTCCATAATGCGGTGAGTGCGCAGGAAATAGACATCGGAGGTGTCGCCAGCCAGAACCTGTGGGGATAGAGGGAAAGGGGTCTCGCTTACAGGCTGCTCTTCTGTCATCGTACCCCCGTCCCTTCAGCGGGCAGGCCCGTTATCCTGGCCCCCAGGATCTTCTCCATATGGCGAAGGGCATAACGGTGAGCCTCCTGCTCGAAGGTGGCCACGCAGTCGGTGGGCACCTCCACCAGGTAGTCCCTATTGCGAGCATCGGCCACCGTGTGCATCACGCAGATGTCGGTGCAGTCGCCGACAACGATGATCTTGTCGGGTTTCAGATCGCGCAGCCGCTCCTCCAGGTTGGTGCCGTAGAAGCCGCTGTAGCGAGTCTTGGGGATGGCCTCGTCGGCGAACTGCCGCAGCTCGGGGATGATCTCCGCCTCCTCTGTGCCCCGAATACAGTGCGGCGGAAACATCTGGAACTCCTTGTCGTCGGGGGCGTGGCTATCGCAGAGGAAGATGATGTGCGAACCCTTGGCCTTCTCCTCCTCCAGCAGGCGACGGATGTTGGGAATGATCTGGCGGATAGTCTCCCCTACGTAGAGGGGATAGCCCTCCTCGCAGAAGCCGCGCACCATATCCACCACCAGCACCACGTTGGCCATCGGCCTAAGCTCCCCCTAAGACGAAGGCGCAGCCACTCAGCCACGCCCTGTTGCACGTATCCCTCACGGGGTAATCGGCTCCCTAGCGACGCAGGGTAATCCTTCTCAGGAGCAACGTCTCTTGAACGGCGTAGGACGACTCGGGTTGGGTCTCTTCCTCTTTTCTGGCCGGAAGGCGGCTTGCCTTTTTCTTGGCGGGCTGCCGCCTTATCAGCGAGACAGGCAGATGAACAGCTCGCCTGCCCAGCGTCCGCAACAGCATCTGGATGACAGCGCCCAGAGCAAAGATGGCCGCCCCCTGGGCCACCACCGGCATTGCGCTTCGCCAGGCGACAGGAAGCTGGGAGCCGTTGCGGGCGGCTGGCATCCTCACGTTGCGCAAGGAGCCGCCACACTTTCGACAGAAATTATCGCCCAGGGAGCAGAGATTACCGCAGTTGGAACAACGCATGGCTCGCCTCCTTAGCCCACAGCCCTAAGGTGGCCCTATTATAGCAGCCCCTGGGCGCAAACGACAACGGAGACGCCCGCTATCCGAAGTGGCGGGCATGGCGGGCCAGCAGCTCCTCGCGGGTGGGCAGGCCAGCCCGACAGCCCATGCTAGCGAGGCAGAGGCTCCCCCGCCAGCAGGCCCCAGAGGAAGCCGCCAGCGAAGGCATCGCCGGCGCCGGTGGCATCGACGATAGGCCCTTCGTGGATGGGCAGCGCCGGCAGCGCCCAGCGGGCGTCGCCGCTGATCAGCCAGCAAACGATGGGAAGCTGCTCGCTTCGCTCCCCTGCGGCCGCTTCCGTCTCCATCCAGGGCTGGCGTGCCGCTCCTCGCCCGAAGGTCACCACCATCGTCTGGCAGCCCAGGTCGAGAAGGGCCTCAGCGGCGGCCGGAAGCTCCAGCCCCGTCAGCTCCCTGAGCTCGTCAGCGTTGGCGAAGGTGAAGGTACAGCGGCTGACCAAATCCGTCAGGGCATCCAGCCCACCATGGGCCAGCAGGGAATCAATAGACAGGGCCGTCACAGCCATCGGCGGCAGAGCTTGGACAGCGGACCGTTGCACGGCCGGGGGAATGTCGCCCCCAAAGGAGGAAAAAAGGACGAGACGGGCGCTAGCCAGGTAGGCCGCGTTCAGATCCTCTGGCTCGAAGAGGGCGTTGGCTCCCGATTCGACGTACATGGCTCGATTGCCCTCTTCGTCGGCGAAAGCGAGCACCGAGCCGGTGGCGACCTCTGGCTTCCGCACCACGCGGCTGGTGTCCACCCCCACCTCGCTGAAGGAACGGAGGACGATCTGGCCGTCCGCGTCGTCGCCCACCGCACCCAGAAAGCCGCAGCGCAGGCCCAGCTTGGCCAGGGCATAGATGGTGTTGGCCGAGGACCCGCCGGCATCCACCGCTACCTCGTCGATCAGTTGGGCGCCGTCGGTGAGGACGTGGGGCACAGAGTAGATGCGGTCCACATTCAGGGCGCCCAGGCCCATGACGTCGAAGTCAGGCATGGCCTACCCCAGCGCCGCCGCTTCCTCGCGCACCAGGCGACGAAAGCGAGCGTGCACCGCCAGCGCTTCGGCGATGTCAACGCCGGCCAGCCAGTGATAATGAGCACCGGGCGCCTCGGCGTCCTTGGCCAAGCGCGACACAAAATCGCGCGCCCCCTCCAGGCCACCGCTCTCCCAGACCCTCAGCAGAGGCAGAAGAGCGGCGAGAGACATGCACGCCACCCCCACTGTGCCGCACTCCAGAGCGTACCGGTTGCCGTTGAAGACGAGGGCCAGACCGCCGGCATCGCGAACGGTGGTGAGCATGGCGTTGTCGGTGATGCTATCGCCCACCACCACCCAGCGGGAGGTCTCCAGTTGGGCAGACATGGCGAACTTGGCCAGGGTCCCGACCTTCCGCTTCCCGCCGATGGGCTTGACCGATGCCACTGCCTCCCCCAGAGGCGTGCCGGCCAACTCTTCCCAGTAGAAGGCATCGAGAAGAGCCTGAAGGCGCGCGTCGTCCTCCTGCACGCCCCGCTGGCGCAGCGCCATCTCGACGCGGGCCACCGCCTCGATATCGTCCGGGGTCAGACGAGCGGCCAGCTCTCCCAGGGGGAAGCTGGTGCAGGCCAGCCGCTCCGCTGTCAGGCCCAGGCGCTGAGCCAGCCGCCGGGCGTACTGCTCATAGGTGGTGGTGATGCAGAAGACCTGATAGCCCTCGCCGGCCAGTTGGGCGATGGTTTCTGCTGCCCCTTTCACCAGGGGGGCCGATTCGGCCAGCCGCTCGATATGGAAGACGCTCAGGCGGTGGTAGAGGAGGAAGGGAACGATAAGGGCTAACGTATCGCCGGGCTCATAGTCAGGCCGACCGGCCAGGGCCAGGATGTCGTCGTAGCGGCTGATGGCCCGAAATACCTCATGGCCCCCCGGCACCAGGCCCATGAGTTCGAAGGCGGCGTCCTGGGAGGTGAGAGGTCCCTCCATGTCGAAGGCAATGCAGCGAGCCGATTCCTTGGTCATGTTGAACCCACCAGACGGTCGATCTCCTGGGTCAGGTCGTATGCGCCGATGGGACGGCCGCCAGCGTCCACCACTCGGCCGCCTTCGATGCGCACCTTCCCCTCGGCGAAGGCCCGCAGGGTGGCCACCACCAGGGGAAGCTCGCGCATCACCCCCTGACGACGGATCTCCTGAAACAGGCGATTGTCCTCGCCTTCGCTGGCCCGCACCTCGGCCACGCTCCTCCCCTCCACCTGCGCCCACAGCCCGTCGAAGGCGGGCCCACGAATGCCATACGTGCAGTAGGTGACGGGCGGACCCTGGTCCAGTTCCTTGGTGGCCAGGTGCATCATCACCCCCGCCGTCGATGCCCCCTGCTCCATGAGCTGCCAGATGACCTCCTGCCAAGTGCCGGCCGGGCCGCCCGGCGGCGCCGGGTGGAGGTTGAGGAGATTGTAGCGCTGGCAGGCCTCCTCTGTGAAGATCAGCATATAGCCAGCGAGGACGCCTAGGTCGAAGGGATGGGCCTCCAGCAGGCCCATCACCGCCCGGTCGTAATCCGCCCGCCAGGCGGGCAGCGGCTCGCCAGCACGAGCGGGCGGTTCGCCTCGCTCCTGGCGAAAGCGTCTGGATGAAAGGCAGACTAGGGGTATGCTGTAGCCTTCCACCAGATCGAAGAAGCGGTCGCTGGCTGAATTCTCCCCCCGCTCTCGATTGCTGAAGACGAAGGCGATGCGGGCCTTCAGCTCGCCCGCCTGGATGGCCTGCCATGCCGCCCCCAGGAGCTGACAGGCGGCCTCATCGCGCCCGGTGGAGAACCAGCCGATGCGCAGCATGATCGTCCCTTTATCCTGTTGGCCGCCAGCGCAGGCGGCGTCGTAGCCAGGCCCAGCGACTCCAGACGTGCACCAGCGGGCTGGACAATCGCCCGACGATGCGTCCCTGCCTGAGGGCCTGGAGGAACTCCCGCGGCCCCTCGAAGTCGGGCATGTCTACGCAGGCCCGCCCCAGCTCTGGTGCCGAGTGAGCATCACTGCCCGCCGACATTGCCAGGCCGTGCTCCTGAGCGAAGCGAGCCGCGTGCTCGTTGTCGCCCCGCAAGGTGGTGCGCGCGTTCAAGGCCTCGATGATGTCCACCCGGGGCAGGATACGCATGAGGGCTGCCTCGGCCAGGCGTTCACGGCGGAATCGGTCGAAAGGGTGAGGCACACAGACCAGGCCGCTCTGCTCCCTGATGCGCTGCACCGTCTCCTCGGGGCTGAGCCCGGCCGGCACCTCCTCCTGGAGGAAGAGACCAATGATCTCACCCTCCGACGTCTCGACCTCCTCCCCGATGATCACCCTGAAGGACGCCAACTTCTGGACGGCCAGCGCCCCCAGCATGCTGTTGTGGTCGGTGACGGCCACACAGTTGATCCCCTGCTTGAGACAGGTCTGCACGTATTTCTCGGGCGATGTGAGGGCGTCGGGCGAGAAGTAGGTGTGAGTGTGGAGGTCAGCCTTCAGCAAGGGGCTCGTCCTCCTCGCCTCCGGGGGCGTAGGTGGGCTCCTCCTCATGCAGCCCCCTCGAGGCCTCCTCCCGGTAGGCGGCGAACGCTTCCTGCAGACGAGTGATACGCAGCTCCGCCTGGTCGAGGAGCTCCTGACACCCCTGGGCCAGGCGCATCCCCTCCTCGTAGAGGGCCAGGGCTTCCTCCAGAGGCAGACCACCCTCCTCCAGCCTGGCCACCGTCTCTTCCAGGCGGCGGAAGGCCTCCTCGAAGCTTTCGCCGGCCTCAGAAGCCATACTGCCTCGACACCTCCGCCGGGAAGCGGCCATCGGCCACGTGCACCTCCAGGCGGTCGCGGCCCTTAACCTGGCTCACGCTGCGCACCACCTGACGATCGGCCCGGCGCTGCACGAGGGCATAGCCGCGGGCCAACGTGCCCCTGGGCTCCAGGGAGCGAAGCTGCAAGCCATAGGCCTTTAGGTGCTCGCGGCGGCCGTTCAGGGTCTGGGCCATCGCCGAGTGAGCACTGTGCAGAAGGACGGCCAGTCGCTGCCTCTCCTGAGCCACGTCGGGGACGCTGCGACGCAGGCGGAGCAAGAGCTGCTCCACCCCGGCTCGATGACCAGCCGCCTGGCCAGCCATCCACCCCGCCATGGTGACCATAGAGCCTGTGATCTGACGTGAGACCTCCCTGCGGTCGGGCACCACCAGCTCGGCCGCCGCCGAAGGGGTGGAAGCCCGCAGGTCGGCCACGTAGTCGGCGATGGTGTAGTCGGTCTCGTGACCCACCGCCGATACTATCGGTATGCGGCTGGCATAGATGGCCCGCGCTACCACTTCCTCATTGAAGGGCCAGAGTTCCTCTAGCGAACCGCCGCCGCGGGCGACGATGATGACGTCGATATGCGACTCATGGTTCAGCCTGGACAGCGCCTCCACGATGGCTGGAGCCGCCTCGTCCCCCTGCACAGGGGTAGGAGCCAGGACGACCTCGGTCAGGGGCCAGCGGCGTCCGATAATGTTGCAGATGTCGTGGAAGACGGCGCCAGTGGGGGAGGTGACCACGCCGATGCGCCGCGGGAAGGAGGGGACCGGCCGCTTGCGCGAGGGCTCGAACAGCCCCTCCTCCTCGAGCTGAGCCTTCAGGCGCTCGAGGCGGGCCTGCCAGATGCCCACCCCCGCCGGCTGGACGAAATCGACGTTCAGTTGCAGTTCGCCCCGCCGCTCGAAGAAGGAGATGCGGCCGTGGGCCGTCACCTGCGTGCCATCCTCAAGGGGCGTGCCGGCGTACTGGCGGCGGAACATCACGCAGCGAACCTGAGCGGACTCGTCCTTGAGGGTGAAATAGGTGTGGCCAGCCGCCGAGCGAGTGAGGTTGGAGACCTCCCCCTCCACCCACAGGTCGGCCAGATGGGCATCGGTCTCCAGGAGCTCACGGACATAGGTGGCGACCTGGGCCACCGAATAGATCTCCATCATCGACCGCTGGCCCTCTCCAGGTATTCGCCACTGCGGGTGTCCACCTTCACCACGTCGCCCGTGTTGACGAACAGGGGCACCTGCACAGTCAGGCCCGTCTCCAGGCGGGCGGGCTTGGTGCCGCCCTGGGCCGTATCGCCACGGACCCAGGGGTCCGTCTGGGCCACCTTCAGCTCGACGGCCGCTGACAATTCGATGCCGATGGCCTGGTCGCCGTGGGTGAGGAGCTGGCAGGCAGCGTTCTCGCTGAGATACTGAAGCGCGTCGCCTAGCTGCTCTGTGTTGAGGGCGATCTGGTCGTAGGTCTCAGTGTTCATGAAGTAGTGGAGGTCGCCGTCGGCGTAGAGGTACTGGGCTGGCTGACGCTCCACCCGCGCCCGCGAGAACTTGGTGCCCGCCTGAACCGCTCGCTCGATGATGTGGCCGGCGCGAATGTCTTTGAGCTTCAAGCGCACCTGGGCGGAGCCCCGTCCCAGCTTGATGTGCTGAGAGTCCAGCACTTGGTAGAGCACGCCGTCTATCTCGATGGTTATGCCTTTGCGCAGGTCGCCGGAGTCGATCATCGTTACCTCACCCCACTTCTATTCGAGTCTACCGGCAGGCAGGCCGGCGCACACGTCATACGAGCTCGCTTCCCAGAATACCCAGGGCCATCAACCCCCCGAAGACGACGATGAGATTGGCCGTCTGCTGAGGCAGGAAGGCCAGGGCTCGCCGCAGTTCCTCGCCGGCGCCGTTCAACTGGCGGATCATCCTCAGGGGCAACACGATTGTGGGAAGGGCAAGCAACACCCAGGGAGTAACGGCCGCCCCGAAGGCTATCACGAAGGCGTAGGGGGTCAGCACCAGGAAGTAGTAGGCGTACCTCGAGCCGCGCTCGCCCAGGATCTGGGCTAGGGTTCTGGCGCTGGCCCTGCGGTCGGCCTCGGCATCGCGATAGTTGTTGGCATGGAGGATGGCAACGATGAGCAGCCCTAGGGGCAGGGCGAAGAGCAGGGGCAATAAGTCCAGCTTCTCCGTTTGCACGAAGTAGGAGCCCAGGACCAGCAAGGGGCCGAAGGAGATAAATATGCCCAGATCCCCCAGGGCTCGATACTTGTAGCCCAGAGGGTCAGCCGTGTAGAAGAGG
>DAOUDQ010000106.1:0-11214 GCA_034431045.1 Dehalococcoidia bacterium
GAGCAGCCAGCTCCTCCAGCATCTGGCGGGTGGGCTTGCAATACTGGCAGGGCTGACGGCCGGGGACGAAAAGGGAAGTCTCCTTCTGGGTGAAAAAATCGATTCTGACGCGGCGGGCCAGTTCGCGGCTGAACTTCTCTCGCAGGAGCTCCTGTTCCTTAAGGGGTATCAATCGGCTCCCCCTTGTTTGGCTCCTGGCGCGTCTTGCGCCAGACGAGGTAGAGGCGCTGAAGGGCGGTGAGGTTGGCCAGGACAGCCAGGATCCAGAGGGCGATCCTCACCTGGTCTATTATGGAACCGAAGCCGATGACGATCACCCTCTCGGCGCGGGTGAAGAGCCCTTCCCTTATCGGCAGCCCCAGGATCTCGCCGCGAGCCCTGATGTAGCTCACCAGCATGGAGCCGGCCAGGGCGGCAAAGGCCAGGAGCGACTCCTCGCGGGCATCACGGCCAGCGTAGTAGTAGAGGAGGCCGAAGAGGACGGCCGCCTCCGAGACGCGGTCCATTACGGCGTCGAAGACCGCCCCGAAGCGGGTGACCTGGCCGGTGGCTCGCGCCAGGGCGCCATCGAGGATGTCCAGCGCCCCCGCCGCCAGGACGACGATTCCGCCCGCCAGGAACTGGCCGCGGGCCAGCAGGACGGCTGCTCCGGCGCTTCCCAGGACGCCTACGAGGGTGAGAGCGTTGGGAGTGATGTGAGCCTTGGCCAGCAGGAATACGATAGGGTCGGTGATGCGGTGAGGGACAGAGTGGGGCAGGAGAGAGAACATTGGGCCTTCTATCCGGTCCCTCGGTGCTGGCAGCCCGGACTACAAGCGCCCGAGCCTGAGCGCTGGCCCATAGCAAACCGTCCCGTCGCTCATTACCATACGCACGGCGGAGGGCATCGTGGACACCAGCCCTCCCTGATAATCCAGTTGATAGATGGATATCAGGGCATTCCCCTCCTCGGTCAGGCGCGCAGTACGCACAGCCGGATTGGTAACGATCCCGGAAAGCCCCGCAAGTTCCACCAAATCCTCCAGTTTCCACTCTTTGGCGGCGCTTTCAGCGCGCAAGCAGGCGAAACCTAGGCCGTATTCTCTTATGGCGGCCTCTGCCTCGTCCATCAGCTTCTGCACACTTGTGCCGCCGAGCCGGTAACCGGTCGTCGGCGGAGCTGACGGCCCCTGGTCACAGGCAACCGCCACCATACCCACCAGGGTCACTGCGGCCGCAAACGCACTCACCACCCTCATGGCCGTGCACCCTCCGCCATCACCCGTTCGTAGAAGGAGAGGACCTGCTGGGAGATGCGGGACCAGTCGAAGCTGCGGGCCTTGGTCTGGCCGTTGCGGCCCATCTCCTGGCGGCGGTCAGGGTCGCCCAGGAGCTGGAGGAGGGCGTCGGCCAGGGCTACGGTGTCGCGGCGAGGCACCAGCAGCCCCTCCGCCTGGTCGCCGACCACGTAGGCGAACCCCTCGATATCGGAAGCGACTACAGGCGTACCGGCGGCCATGGCCTCCAGGAGGATGATGCCGAAGCTCTCGTTGCCGGTGTTGGGGGCGCAGAAGACATCGGCCGTCTTGTAGTAGCGGGGCAGGTCCTTCTCGGACACGTAGCCGGTGAGTACCACGTCCTTCAGTCTCTCCCTCCCTACGAAGCCTTCGCACGCCTGCCTCATGCCTGCGTCAGGCCCGATGATGAGCAGGCGGGTATCGGGCATCCTGGCCTTGACCTGAGCGTAGGCCTGCAACAGGTATGGGAGCCCCTTGCGCCTCTCCAGGCGCCCCACGAAAAGGATGTTCAGCTTGCCGTCTTTGTACTCGGCGAAGGGAGAGACAGGGGCGGCGAAGCGGTCGTAGTTGACACCGTTGGGAATGATCTCGTAGTCGTCGGGGAAGTAGCGGCTGATCAAGCGCAGGGCGGCGGGCGACACGGCGATCTTGCCCTGGATCTTGTTCCACCAAATGCTTATCGCCGGGCGAAAGTAGGCATACCAGCGTCGGCCTTCGTCCTTGGCAGCATGAAAGGTGGCAACGGTTGTCACCCTAGAGCGGCGCAGGAACTGGAAGGGCAGTAGTGGCACGAAGGGCTCGTGCAGGTGGACGACCTGGAATCCTTCGCTGGCCAGCACCTGCTCCACCTTTGGCCCCAGGGTCAGGGAGAGGCTGATGCGGGCCACCGAGCCGCCGGCGGGGAGGCCGATGGGGCGGTCGCCGATGACGATGAGGTTGTCGCGGCCTGGGCCCTGCTTGCGGGAGGCGGGGGCAATGATACGGGCATCGTGGCCCAGACGAGCGTAGTGGTCGGCCAGATGGCAGATGTGGTTGTTCACTCCGCCGGGGACGGCGAAATCATACGGCGACACTAGCGCTATCTTCATCGCACAAACGGAAATATGCGCCTCACAAAGCTCTTGGCCGTGGGTCCCCAGCCCAGGGTGCGGGGGGTGACGGTGAGGCCCCGCCACGCTTGGCGCGCTACCTGCCCAGGGCCGATCTCTAGAAGGCTTGGGTGGCGGCCGCTGGCGGCTCTACTCTGTCTGTCCAGGATGGCGCGGCGCAGGTCCTCGGCGGTGGAGCCAGGGAAGAGGGTGTAGGCGCTGCCCACTGCCGCCAGGAAGTGGGCGTCGCTGCCTCCCACCTCCGCCAGGTGATAGCGCTCCTGGTTTAGCCTGATGGCCTTCTTCACGCTCATGCGAGCGGCGAACGTTCCGTTGCCTACCTCTATGCCATCGAAGTATACGCCATCGCCGCCTGTCCTCATAATGCGTTCAATGGTTCGCTGGCCCAGGCTGCGGGTCAGCCAGGCCAGAGGGTGAGGGATGACACAAAGGCCACCCTGACTGTGCGCGGCCTCTAGCACCTCGACCACTGGTCGGAGGGCGGGCAGAGGCTCCTCTACGTACAGAGCCAGGAGGTGACCCTCCAGGGCTGTCACCTCTACCCCCGCCACCACCTCGAAGCTGTAGCGACCCCTGGCCCAGAGTTCGCGCGCGGCATGGGCTCCCCTGATGTCGTCGTGGTCGGTGATGGCGATGACATCGAGGTCGGTCTTCTCCTCCACATAGTCCAGGAGCTCCTGGACCTCGGCCATGCCGTCGCCTATGGCGGTGTGGATGTGGAGGTCGGCCCTGCCCAGGTCGCCACTGCGGCTCACGGTTCTTCGTCCTCCCCCGTATCCCACACCGCCTCCAGGACGGTCCATTGGCCGGGGTCGCGCCAGAGGTGAGGCTCGAACCGCTCCAAGAGGCGCCGCACATTCGTCTTGAGGTCGGCCTGGGGGTCGCCGCTATTGGCCAGCTCCAGGGGCGGCTCCAGGAAGGCCTCGCAGGCGTCGCCGTTCTTGCGATGTACGAAGATGGGGACGATAGTGGCGCCGGTACGGGTGGCTAGCTCCACTACCCCTACCGGCATACTGGCGAGCGTGCCACAGAAGGGCACACGGATACTCCTTCCCTCGATATCGCGGTCGCAGGTGATGGCCACCACGCCCCCCGCCTTGACCGAGCGTAGGACGGCCTTGATGCTGGCGATGCTCACCGGCAGGAAAGTGTGCCCCTTGCTGGCCCGCAGCCCGTCGATGAGGCGGGAGAGGGCAGGCGGCTGGAGGGGCTCGGTGAGCACCGTCACCGTGACTCCTTTGGGCAACAGGCCCTGGATGCCCAACTCGACGTTGCCGAAGTGGCCGCTGCTGATGATCACCCCCTTGCCCTCGGCGATCGCTGGCAGCAGATTCTCGTCGAATCCGTGGTAGACCAGCTTCTGGTCGAAGAACTTGTGCACGTCCAGGTGGGGCAGGCGGATGAGGTCAGCATAGGACTTGGCCCAGTTGGCAAACACCTGGCGGGCCGCCCTGCCCATCTCCTTCTCGGGCGTGTTCGGCCCCATCACGTGGCGCATGTTGTCCCATACGTTCCGGCGGAGGCGCCAGGCGAAGAGATAGGCCAGGACTGCTGCCACTGCGGCCAGGAGATAGAGGACGCGAGTGGGGAGCCGTCCCAGTAGACGGGCACATGCCAAGAGCAAAACATACTTCCACATCAGGGCGAGCGGGCGCGGCCGGCGCTGCCGGGGGCTATTCTTCCGGCCCCGGCGTCGGCTGGGGCTCGATTATCCCTTCCTTCGGCTGGTCTTGGATGAACTGTTCCACCATCCGACGGGCTTCATCATCGGTGAACTGCTTGGGAGGCGATTTCATAAAGTAGGCGGATGGTCCTTCCAGGGCACCGGCGATGCCTCTATCGAGGGCCAGCTTGCAGCAGCGGATGGCATCGATGACCACCCCCGCCGAGTTGGGGCTGTCCCAAACCTCCAGCTTCACCTCTATGTTTAAGGGCACGTTCCCGAAGGTTGTTCCCTCCATACGGATGTGGCAGAACTTGCGGTCGAGCAGCCACGGCACGTAGTCGCTGGGTCCCACGTGGATGTCGGCCTCGGGCAGTTCGTAGTCCAGTTGGGAGGCGACAGCGCTGGTCTTGGAGATCTTCTTGGACATCAGCCTTTCCCGCTCCAGCATGTTCAGGAAGTCGGTGTTGCCGCCGAAGTTGAGCTGGTAGGTGCGGTCCAGGCGCACGCCGCGGTCGCGAAACAGGCGGGTGAGGACGCGGTGGAGGATGGTGGCCCCCACCTGTGACTTGATATCGTCGCCGACGAGGGGAAGGCCACGCTCCTCGAATCGCCGCCGCCAGTAGGCCTCGCGGGCGATGAACACAGGGATGCAGTTGACGAAGGCGCAGCCCGCCGTCAGCACCTGCTCCACGTACCATTTGGTGGCCTCCTCGGCGCCGACGGGAAGATAGTTCAAGACCACATGAGTTTCGGTATCCTTCAGGATCTTCACGATGTCGTCGGTGGAGCCGCGAGCCTTGTGGATTATCTCGGAGAGGTACTTGCCCAGGCCGTCGTGGGTCATGCCCCGATGGACGGGCACCCCCAGGCGAGGGACATCGCAGAACTGGTAGGTGTTGTTGGGGGGAGTGAAAATGGCTTCGCTGAGGTCTTTGCGCACCTTGTTGGCATCGATATCGAAGGCGGCCACGAAGTCGATGTCGCCCACGTGGTAGCCCCCCAGGTTCACGTGCATCAGCCCCGGTATGAACTGGTTGTCCTCGGCGGTGCGATAGTAGTGGACACCCTGGACCAGGGACGAAGCACAGTTACCTACGCCGATGATGGCAACATTAATCTTACTCAAGGCCCCTGAGGCCTCCTTTCTACGGCGTTGCTGGCGCCTCTTGACCATGGCTCGCTCGCGAATGCATTGTAGCGCTTCCGCGCCAGAGCGACAAGGCCTGGCCGCCGTCAGGCAGGGCGGGCCTTGCTCGTGCTTGCCCCCTTTGCTATGCTCCTACCACTAGGTGGCGCTAGCCAGCATGGTATACGATTTCCACACCCATACGACCCTCAGCGATGGCTCCCTATCGCCCATGGAGTTCATTCGGCGGGCCTGTGTGGCCGGCTACAGGGCGGTGGGCCTCACTGACCATGGCGCCTTGGGCAGCCTTTCTCGCTTCGCCCAGGAGCTTTCTCAGGACTGCGCCCTGGCTCGCGACCGCTGGGGAATCATGGCTCTCCCGGGGGTGGAACTGACCCACGTGCCAGCGGCGGCAGTGGCCGAGGTGGCTCGAGCCGCCAAAGAGGTTGGACTGTGGTTGGTGATCGTCCACGGGGAAACGATTTCGGAGCCCGTGGAGGAGGGGACAAACCTGGCCGCTGTGAGCTGCGGCGATGTGGACATACTGGCCCACCCGGGCCTGATCACCCTGGAGGAGGCGGAGCTGGCCGCCCGCAATGGCGTCTTCCTGGAGCTATCGGCCAGGCCTGCTCATGCGGCGGCTAACGGTCACGTGGCCAGAATAGCCCGCCTGGCCGGCGCCAAGCTCATCGTGAACTCCGATAACCATAACCTCGATTTCCTCAGCGAAGAGCAGGCACGACGGATAGTACTGGCTGCTTCGCTGGAGGAGAAGGAGCTAGAGGAAGTGCTGCGAATAAACCCGCAGCTCCTTCTGGAGAAGATCCTAGCGGGGAGGATTGAACGTCCTCGCTAGAGACAAACATGCACTCCCCGGGCGGGGTGGGAGCCGTCAGCCCCACCCCGCTCTCGTTCTCGTGGGGCGCCCTATATCTGGGGAGGCAGAGGCGAAGGCCTTAGGCCTTGCCTATGCGATACATCGCGGTGCCGCAGCTGGGGCAGGTGCCCTTGGTAGCCGGCCGTCCGTTCTTCAGGGTCACCTGTTGAGGGTTGCGCATCTCCCTCTTGGCCCGGCACTTAAGACAATAAGCAGTTGCCATGTCTCCTACCTCCCTCTGGAGGTGCCGTCCTGCACACCTCCATATCTATTCTTTGCGACAAGCATACCTATTTTCCTACGGATGTCAAGAGGAAGAAGCCGAAAAAGCAGGAAGTTTATGCTTGTTGCGCTTCTTCTGCTGCCGCAAAGACCTTCGCAGGCCGCCAAAGAAGGGCGGCGGCGTCATAGCGCAGGATGGCCGCTAGCTGTCGCCGCGGCGAGTAGGCCCGGCAGAGCTGGCCGTTCTCTACCGCTTGCGCTGGCGCTGGTTCGAGGGAGTCGGCGGCCAAGCATTGGCCAAAGCGCACCGCCCTTTCCTGCGGCTCGCTCAGGGTCACGGCTGGCCAGGAGGGGAGGGCCGCATCGGCGGGATGGAGCAGGCTCTGCCAACGGCCCTCCTGAAAGGCCGCTTCTAGCTCTGCCAGGCTGCAAGCGTCGTCCAGAGTGAAAGGACCTACCCGCAGGCGGGCCAGGGCTGCCAGGTGAGCACCGCAACCCAATTGCTGCCCCAGATCATGGGCCAGGGCACGGATATACGTTCCCTTGCCGCATTCCACCTCGATGGTGGCCAGCGGCGGCTGGAAGGCCAGAAGCTGGAGGCGGTGGATGGTCACCCGCCTGGGCTGGCGTTGCACCTGCCTTTGGGCGCGGGCGTGGCGGTAGAGGGGCTGGCCGCTGTACTTGAGGGCGCTGAACATAGGCGGCACCTGGTCGATCTCGCCCACGAAGGCGGTCAGGGCCTCCTCGACCTGGTGGCGGCTGATGTTCGAGGGGTCGCCTTGGCCTACGGGCGTGCCTGCAGCATCGAAGGTGTCAGTGGCGATGCCCAGGTGCACTTCGCCCCGATAGACCTTGGTAGCCTCCATCATATACTCGACGAGGCGGGTGGCGTGGCCCAGACATACCACAAGGACGCCGGTGGCGGAGGGGTCCAGGGTGCCGGCGTGGCCCACGCGGCGTACACCCGATAGGCGTCGCACCAGAGATACGACCCGAAAGGATGTCCAGCCGGCGGGCTTATCGATATTGAAGATGCCGGAAATGTCCAAGGCCTAGGGATTTTCCGTATCGTTGGCTATCTGCTTCAAGAGGTCGAAGACGTGCGACCCTTGCTCCAGGGAATCATCGCGCCGGAAGGATAGCTCCGGGATGCGCCGCAGGGTAACGCGGTTGTTTAGCTGCCGCCGGAGAAAGGGCGCCGCCGCTGTCAACCCCTCCAATGTGGAGACCTTGTCCTCCTCGCTGCCCATGACGCTCACGTAGACGCGAGCATGGCGCAGATCGGGGCTGATCACTACGCGCGTAATGCTGACGAATCGAGCCAGACGGGGGTCTTTGACCTCTCGCAGCAGTAGTTCGCTCAGTTCCTCCTGAAAGAGACCACCTAGGCGTTGCAAGCGTCGGTTCATAGCCATCACCCCCAGTCTACCGCCACCAGCGGGGGACTGGTCCGCCTCTGGCAGAGGCAGGCTTTGCAGAAGGGGCCGGGAGGAGCTAACTCTTGCGCTGCTGACTGTATAGCTCGATGACGTCGCCTTCCTGGAAGTCTTGGAAACCCTCGATGCCCACGCCACACTCGTAGCCAGCCTGTACCTCCCTTACGTCCTCCTGGAAGCGGCGCAGGCTGGCCACGCGGGAGGTGTGGATCACCTCGTCCTGGCGAAGGAGGCGAGCTGAGGCGCTCCTGGTGACGACGCCGTCGCGCACGTAGCAGCCGGCCACCCTGCCGCCGCGCACCCGGAACACCTGGCGCACCTCGGCGCGGCCTTCGACCACCTCTACGTAGACCGGCTCCAGCAAGCCCTGCACGGCCTTGGTTACGTCCTCGATGAGGTCGTAGATAACCTCATAGTAGCGGATATCCACCCCCTCGGTTTCAGCCAGCCGGCGGCCGCCGGTGTCGGGGCGAGAGCTGAAGCCGATGACGATGCCTTTGGAGGCCAAGGCCAGCATAACGTCCGACTCGGTGATGATGCCTGTGGCGGCGTGGATGATGTTCACCTTCACCTGCTCTTCGCTCAGTCGTTCCAGGGCGGTGCGCACAGCGGCCAGGGTTCCCTGAACATCGGCCTTGAGGACGATGTTCAGTTCCTTGACCTTGCCGGCGCTGATCTCGCCATAGAGGCTCTCTAGAGTCACGGCTCGAGGAGGGCGGACAGAGGCTGCCGCTCTCTGCCGCTGGCGCTCCGTCACGAGGGAGCGGGCTAGCTGCTCGTCCTTGACTACCGTGAAGGCATCGCCAGCATGAGGGACGGCGCTCATGCCCATCACTTTCACCGGCGTCGAGGGGCCCGCTGTCTTCAGTCGCTGGCCCCGCTCATTGAACATGGCCTTCACCTTGCCCGAGGTTTCGTCGGCCACTATCACGTCGGCCACGTGGAGGGTGCCGGCCTGTACCAGCGTGGTGGCCATGGGGCCGCGAGTGCTGTCCAGCTCGGCCTCGATGACAGTGCCTATGGCTGGCCGCTGGGGGGTGGCCTTCAGCTCCTGCACCTCGGCAAGAAGGAGGATGTTCTCCAGCAGCTCCCCAAGGCCCTCCTGGGTCTTGGCGGAAACGGGAACGCAGATGACATCGCCGCCCCACTCCTCGATGATGAGGCCCTGCTCGGTGAGTTGCTGCTTGACTCTATCAGGGTCGGCATCCTCTAGGTCCATCTTGTTGATAGCGACGACAATGGGCACCCCCGCCGCCTTGGCGTGATCGATGGCCTCCACTGTCTGGGGCTTCACGCCATCGTCGGCGGCGATCACCAGGACAGCGATATCGGTGACCTGGGCACCCCGTGCCCGCATGGTGGTGAACGCCTCGTGTCCGGGGGTATCGATGAAGGTGATGCGCTGACCGTGCACCTCCACCTGGTAGGCGCCGATGTGCTGAGTGATGCCACCCACCTCCTGGGCGGCGACATTGGTCTCGCGAATGGCGTCCAGGAGCTTGGTCTTGCCGTGATCGACGTGGCCCATGATGGTGACCACCGCCGCGCGGGGCTGGAGAAGGCTGGCATCCTCCTCCTCGATGACTGCTCGTTCCACTGCCTTCTCGGCGGCAGCCTCCTCTTGGGTCTGGAAGCCCATATTGCGGGCGGCGACGGCGGCCGTCTCGTAATCGATAACTTGATTGATGGCGGCCATGACCCCATTCTTCATGAGTTCTTTGATGACTTCCACGGGGGAGGCGCCCACCAGTTCGGCCAACTGGCGCACGGTGACGGTGGGAGGGATGGTCAGCAGACGGTCGTCTGCAGGCTTTTCTTCTGGCGCCGCCTGCTCCGCTGCCGCCTTAGCGTCTTTGCTGGTCTTAGCGTTGCTAGCCATGTCTTCTCGCTGTGCCCCTAACCCTCTTCGCCTGAGGCGGGGAGGGAGTGAGCGTATTCAAGGAGGGACTCCTTCTCCTGGGGAGTGAGCTTGGCCTTGAGGGCGTAGTCCAGCCGCTCTTTCTTTAGAGCTGACTGCCAGCACTGCTGGGCCTTACAGAGATATGCTCCCCGGCCGGACTTCTTGCCAGTGGGGTCTATCTCTGCCGTCCCCTGGGGCGTGCGCACGATGCGCACCAGCTCTCGCTTGGCTGTGGTGCGGCGACAGGCCACGCAGGTGCGCTGGGGGATGTGGCGAGGCCTGGGCTTGTTGGCAACTTTGGCCATTGTACTCATGGCTTCTGGGGCGAGGCCACCTCTAATTTAGTGGCTGCTCGACCTCCTCTTCCTCCAGGTCCTCTTCCAGGAGGGGCCGGCGAGCTTTCTTGACCTTCTTAACCTTACCTTCCGGTATCGCCTCTTTCCGTGCTGCGCCCTTGCGGCTCTTGCCACGTTTGCCCTTGGTCTGGCTGCGGCTGGCGGCCACGCTCAAGACTTCCTCAGCGAAGCGAACCTGAGGCTTCTCCGGAGCCACCGCTGGTCCCTCCTCGGCGACGGCAGCCGCCGCCTCTTCGCTGGGGGCGATCGCCTCCTCGGCAGGCGCCACCTCCTCGGCTGCCGCCTCGGCGACAGCCTCCGCAGGAGCCTCTTCCACCACGGCCGCCTCCAGGCCGGTCTCCTGCACTGCCGATTCGCTCCTGATGTCGATGCGCCAGCCGGTGAGCTTGGCTGCCAAGCGGGCGTTCTGTCCCTCCTTGCCGATAGCCAGCGATAGCTGGCGGTCGGGCACTATCACCGAGGCGGTGTTGTCTTCCTCGCTGGTGCTGGCGCCGGCCACCTGGGCGGGACTGAGGGCGTTAGCCACGAAGCGGGCCGGATCGGGGTCCCACTGCACTACATCGATGCGCTCACCGTTGAGTTCATTGACGATGTTCTGAATGCGGATGCCCCGCAAGCCAACGCAGGAGCCCACTGGATCGACGCCCTCTTGCTGGGCGGCCACGGCCACCTTGCTGCGATAGCCGGGCTCGCGGGCGATGGACTTGATCTCCACTACGCCCTTGTAGATCTCCGGCACCTCCAGCTCGAATAGGCGCTTCAGGAGGTTCTTATGGGTGCGGGAGAGGATGAGCTGGGGTCCCCTGTTGGACCTGTGCACCTCCACCAGATAGAACTTCATGCGCTGACCCGGCCGATAGTGCTCGGCCCTCACCTGCTCGGTGGGCGGCAGGATGCCCTCCGTCTTGCCCAGGTCGACGATGACGTGCCTGGCGTCCACCCGCTGGATGATGCCGGATACGATATCGCCCTCGCGGTTGGAGAACTCTTCGTAGACCATCTCTCGCTCGGCCTCGCGCAGACGCTGCAGAACGACCTGCTTGGCCGTCTGGGCGGCAATACGGCCGGCGTTGGCTGGCGTTACCTCGAACTCCATGATCTCGCCCAGCTGGACGTCGGGCTTGAGACGGCGGGCCTCCTCCAGGGCAATGTCCACCCGGGGGTCCTCTACCGCCTCCACCACTGCCTTCTGGGCGTAGACGTGCACGCTTCCGCTGTTGCGGTCGATCCTCACCACGATGTTGC
>DAOUDQ010000107.1:0-3359 GCA_034431045.1 Dehalococcoidia bacterium
TCCGATCTCTCCGGCGACCCTGTTGTCACCCATCCCCTTCATACAGCTCTGACCATCGCCGAGCTCCAGCTAGATGCCGCCGCTGTCACCGCCGCTCTTCTCCACGATGTGCAGGAGGACTGCGGCGTCGAGAATGGCGCTATCGAGAAGCGGTTCGGGCGGGAGGTAGCGAAGCTGGTGGACGGCGTCACCAAGCTGGGCCAGATCCCCTGGCAGGCCCCCGATCAGAGAGACCGCGAGCAGGAGGCCCAGGCTGAGAACCTGCGCAAGATGTTTCTGGCCATGGCGGAGGACCTGCGGGTGGTGATCATCAAGCTGGCCGACCGCCTCCACAATATGCAAACCCTGCATCCCCTTCCGCCTGCTGACCAGCAGCGCATCTCTCGAGAGACGATGGAGATCTACGCTCCCCTGGCCGGCCGCCTGGGCATCTACCAGGTCAAGTGGCAGCTGGAGGACTTGGCCTTTCGCTATCTGGAATCCCAGGCCTATCGCCGAATAGCGGAGATGTTAGCCGCCCGTCGGGAGGCGCGGGAACGCTACATTGCCCAGGTGGAGGGCATTATTCGAGAAGAGCTGACTAAGCAGGGGATCAGGGCAGAGGTGCAGGGACGGGCCAAGCACATCTATAGCATTCATCAGAAGATGGAGAAGTACGCCGCCGAGGGCAAGAGCTTCCACGAGATCTATGATTTGCTGGCAGTGCGCATCCTGGTGGAGACGGTGGCCGACTGCTACAACGCCCTGGGGGCGGTCCACCAGCTGTGGCGGCCTCTTCCGGGAACCTTCGATGACTACATCGCCAACCCCAAGGAGAGCATGTACCGGTCGCTCCACACCACCGTCATGTGCCTGGGGCAGCGCCCGCTGGAAGTACAGATTCGCACCGACGAGATGCACCAGACGGACGAATATGGAGTGGCCGCTCACTGGCGCTACAAGGAGGGCGGCAAGCGGGACATGCGCTACGAGGAGCGCCTGGCCTGGCTGCGCCAGCTGCTTGACTGGCAGCGGGAGCTATCGCGGGCGGAGGATCTGGTGGAAGCGGTCAAGACGGATATCTTCCGCGATCAGGTCTTCGTCTTTACTCCTAAGGGCGAGGTCAAGGACCTACCCGTGGGTTCCACGCCCATCGACTTCGCCTATCGCATCCATACAGAGCTGGGGCACACCTGCGTTGGTGCCAAGGTCAACGGCCGCTTGGTGCCTCTCAACTACCAGCTGCAAAACGGCGACGCGGTGGAGATCATGGCTAGTAAGAGGTCCCATGGCCCGTCGCGCGACTGGCTCAGCCCTAGCCTGGGCTACACCCGCACCAGCCATGCTCGCGACAAGATCCGCCAGTGGTTCAAGAAGCAAGAGCGGGCCGAGAACATCAGCCGCGGCCGTGACCTAGTGGAAAAGGAACTGCGTCGCCTGGGGGTAGCAGTGTCGCAGGTGGAAGATGAGCTTTTGCGCATTTTCAAGTACGAGGAACTGGACGACTTCCTGGAGGCGGTGGGCTACGGTGGCATCAGCACCCACCACATGATTCTCAGGCTTGCTCCCGTGCTGCAGCCCGTGGAAGAGGTACCCACTCTTCCCACAGGGGCGGGTCCTCCGCCGGCTGTTGTGACCCCCAGCATACGCGTCCTCGGCACCGGCGATCTTCTCACCCGCATGGCCCGCTGCTGCAACCCTGTGCCCGGTGACGATATTATCGGCTATGTGACTCGCGGCGAGGGGGTGACGGTGCATCGTCGCGACTGCCACAACATCTTCCACCTGGCGGAAAAGGAGCGGCTTGTCGAGGTGGAATGGGGGCGGGGTGGCCAGTTCTACCCGGTGGCGGTGCACATCGAGGCCTGGGATCGGGTGGGGCTACTGCGAGACGTTAGCGCCCTGGTAGCTGAGGAGAAGGTGAACATGGTGGGAGTACGCACCCAGGAACATGAGGATGGCACCCTGTCCGTGTTCGTCACCCTGGAGACCACTGGCATCGAGCAGCTTGCCCGCCTGCTGGGCAAGCTGGAGTCAGTGCGGGGCGTCATCTCGGTCAGCCGCCGCCTGGAGGGCGGCCGCAGCGAATAGGTAAGGGCTGGCCGTTTTTCACCTCTTCAATTCGTCGCCGATTCCTGCTATCATGCCTCAGAACCCTCCTAGCGCTGGGCTTCCCATGCTGGCTAAGGTAACCAGTTGCGCTGTCATCGGCCTGGACGGGGAGTTGGTGGAGGTGGAGGTCGATATCTCCAGTGGGCTCCCCGCCTTCACGATTGTTGGCCTTCCTGATACCGCCGTTCAGGAAGCGAAGGAGCGGGTGCGCTCGGCTATCCGCAACTGCGGCCTGACCTTCCCTCAGAAGCGCATCACGGTCAATCTCGCCCCGGCCGATATCCGCAAAGAGGGCCCAGCCTACGACCTGCCCATCGCCATTGGCATCCTCATCGCCTCCGAGCAGGTGACGGCAGACGTTTCCAGCAGTCTCTTCTTGGGGGAGCTATCGCTGGATGGGCAGGTGCGCCACACTCACGGCATACTGCCCATGGTGGCCCTGGCCAAGGAGCGAGGCATCGGCGGCGTGTTTGTCCCCGCGGCCGACGGCCGCGAGGCGGCTCTCATTGATGGGGTGGAGATCATCCCGGTAGCCAGTCTGGGTCAACTGACCGCTCACCTCCAGGGGTTGGCTCCCATCGCTCCCCTCGACCGCGAGGCGGCGGCCGCCCCCACGGCCGAGGCCTTGTGGGAGGGGGTGGACTTCGGCCACATCAAGGGGCAGGAGCACGTCAAGCGGGCCCTGGAGGTGGCGGCGGCCGGCGGTCACAACGTGTTCATGAGCGGACCGCCCGGCGCCGGCAAGACTCTCCTCGCCCGCGCCCTGCCCTCCATCCTGCCATCGATGTCCACCGAGGAGGCCCTGGAGGTGACCAAGGTCTACAGTGTGAGCGGCCTCCTGCCCTCCGACCGGCCCTTGATCACCCAGCGGCCCTTCCGGGCACCCCACCACACTATCTCTAACGCCGGCCTGGTAGGGGGAGGGCGTCGGCCGCGACCGGGGGAGATAAGCCTCAGTCATCGGGGTGTGCTTTTCCTGGACGAGCTGCCCGAGTTCGGCCACTCGGTGCTGGAGGCCATCCGCCAGCCCCTGGAGGATCGAGCGGTCACTGTCAGTCGCGCCCAGGGCAATGTTACCTTCCCGGCGAACTTCATGCTGGTGGGCGCTATGAATCCCTGCCCCTGTGGGTTCTGGGGTGACCCCACAAAGGAGTGCACCTGCTCACCGGCGACCATCATCCGCTACCAGAAGCGCATCTCCGGACCCCTGCTGGACCGTATCGACATCTTTGCCGACGTGCCGCGGGTGGAGTACGAGAAGCTGGCCG
>DAOUDQ010000108.1:0-1579 GCA_034431045.1 Dehalococcoidia bacterium
CTCGCACCTTCGACCTGATCCCGGCGGGCTGGCATAACTTCGTATGGACGGGTGCCGACGCCACGGCTGCCGAGACGGCTTTGAGCTGCATCGCTGGCCCACCCGCCCAGTTCGCCATCGCCTATCACTGGGACGGGGCGGAGTGGAAGCGCTACGTGCCCGACCGGCCGGAGCTCTCCACCTTGGCCACGGTGGACAAGTACGACAGCCTGCTGGTGCTGGTCACTGCCAGCGGGGTGGTGTGCGAGGATATGCCCGTCGACCCCGTTCCATAGACAACAAACGACGATCACCCAAGATAGCGGAGGGCGGCTTAGCCGCCCTCTGCTCTTCGTCCGAATGCGCAGTTGTGTTGCGGTTGACTCTTGCTGTTTATATAATTGGATTCGCTCTTAAGGGAGGCTTGTTCGGTTGTAGCTGGAAGGGGTGGGAAAGCTTCGCATGACGCTCAGGAACATCCTGGTGCCGGTCGATGGCTCAGACGCCAGCATGGAGGCCGTCTCCCTGGCCTCCGGCACGGCCAAGCGCAACAAGGGCAAGGTCTACGTCGTCTATGTTGTAGAGGTGCACCGCTCTCTACCTCTGGATGCTGACCTGATGCCTGAGGCTATCAAGGGCGAAGAAGTACTGAACCGCGCTGAGCAGCGCGCCGAGGAAGTGGACTTCCAGGTGGAGGGAGAGCTTCTCCAGGCGCGCGATGCCGGGCATGCCATCGTCGATGAGGCCATCGAGCGGGGCGTGGACGGCATCATCCTGGGCGTGGGCTATAAACGGCCCCTGACAGAAGGAGTGGGCTTGGCCTGGCCGCGGGGAGGCAAGCCGGCGCCGCTGCCCGGCGAATTCCGCCTGGGCAAGGTCACTCAGTACGTGCTGGAAAACGCCCCCTGCGAGGTATGGCTTATCCGCCTCCCGATGGCGGAGTGAGATGAAGACTGTCATCATGGGCTGCGGTCGGGTGGGTGCCGAGCTGGCTGTCCTCCTCGACCGTGAAGGCCAAGAAGTTACCATCCTGGACATCGACCCCGATGCCTTTGGCCAGCTTCCCCCCGACTTCAAGGGGAACTGCGTGGTGGGCAATGGCATCGATCAGGACGTCCTGCGCGGCATAGGGCTGGCCGAGGCCGACGCCTTCGTGGCCGCAAGCCCCGGCGACAACCGCAACGTCATGGCCAGCCAGATAGCCAAGCACATCTTCGGCGTCCCCAGGGTGGTCTGCCGCATCTTCGACCCCATCCGACAGGAGCTCTATCACAGCCTGGGGCTGGAGACCATTAGCCCCACCAGGGAAGTGGCGCGACTGTTGAAGGAGGCTCTAGAGAGGGAGCCGGCGGAAACGCCGGCGGGCGAGGGCTAGTCATGTATATCATCATCGTGGGCGGTGGCAAGGTGGGCTACTATCTCGCCAAGCAACTGGTGGAGGACGGCCACGAAGTGCTGGTCATCGAGAAGGACGCTGCCAAGTGCCAGCAGATGGCCGCTGAGTTGGGCGACATCGTCCTGCGGGGCGACGGCTGCGAGGGTATCACTCTGGAGGCGGCGGGAACAGGCCGCGCCGACCTGTTCATCGCCGTCACCGGCG
>DAOUDQ010000109.1:0-7763 GCA_034431045.1 Dehalococcoidia bacterium
TAGAACCCTTCGATGAGCTTTCATTCCTTCCTCCTTATGATCCTAACGGCAGGGGAATACTCCGAGTTGACGCATTATACACACGCGCCCCTGCGCTGTCAATACCTGTCGTCAGCAATTCTCGGACTTCTTGACCCCTTCACCCATCGGCGAGCTGCTGATCCTCTTGCTGCTGGTGGTGGTGATCGTCACCTTTGTGACCGCGTTTGCCGTGCGGTAGGGGCGGCCTAGCGATCCGTCTCCCACACGGCGTACCAGATGTGGTTCGGATAGACCCACTGCCGGACCTCTGTCTCCTCCACGGGAACGTCGGGGACGGCAAACCGCTGTCGGAAGTCCTGGCCCAGGGTAGTAGCCACGTTGGCGAAGTCCACCTCCGGGTCGCCCTCGCTGAAGAGCACGCCCACGTACACCGTCCTCTCCTGGCTGCCGGCCTGAACGCGGAAGCCGCCAGCCTGCTGGCCCTGGGGGTTCCACTGGTCATCGAAGCTAATCCAAACATAGGAGACGTCGGCGCCCAGCGCCTGGGCGATCCGCTGCTCGGCGTAGGAGAAGGCGTTCCAGAAGTGCTCGTTGGTCAGCGCTGGCTCCCCCGAGACGTAGAAGTCCAGGTACGACCCCAATCCCTCATTGGTGGCGGTGCCCGCCCACAGCGGCGGCTGCCCTTCGTCCAGCTTGGCCCACAGGGTGTCCTTGGCCTTATAGACCTCGAAGCCCTGGAGGGTGGAAAAGGGGGTCGCTGCCCGATTGGCGTCCCGGATAATGTGTAGCCTGGGCTGGGAGCCGTCGGGGAAGGCGGCCAGGAGCACGACCTCGACCATGGGCCCCTCGGCGCGGCTGAGCTGCGACAGGCGAAAGTTGAAGCTGCAAGCCTCAGGCACGAGCCTGCCGATGAGCTGTTCGACCTCAGACCAGTATTCCTGTACAGCCGGCGGAATTTCGGTGGGGGTAGGCGTCGCCGCTGGCGTGAGGGTGACCTGGGCTTCTTCCTGGCTACCGCAGGCCGCGAGGACGACTGCCAGACTGAGCCCCAGGGCAGAGAGCGCGATCCGGCGCATGGGGAATATTGTCTCCGGCCTTTGCCTAAAGATGCTGCCGCACCTTCTCCGCCAGCGCTCGCGTGAAGCCGGGCGTGCCTTGTCCCCGGGCCACCACGTCACAGCGGTGTCTGGCCTCGCCGAGCCGTTTCGTATGCCGCCTGGATGCGGCGCTGTCTCCCGGCCAAGCCCCACGTAATCCACGCGCCGAGCGCTAGGTGAACCGCTCCGAAGAGGCCCGCTGTCACCCCACGGCCGGGTCCGCTTCTCACGAACTCAAACGGCTCGGGAACGGCGGGTAGCCTGTTGAGCGCGATTGAAGTACCGGCAACCACCGCCAGCACATATGCAGCAATAAGTACAATGTCAATCAGTACCAGCCATCTGCCAATCGGGCTGGCCCCTGGATTCATGCCCAGCCCCGCATGCGTGCAGCGGGTATTCCACGTCAGAGGTGGCGACCCGTCATCGGGGCAAAGGGCGTTGATTCGGCTTTCCAGGTGCTTCAGGTGCTCCCTGTTGTATAGCATGGTGGTCGATTGCGCATGGTAGCCACTAGCGAGGAATACGAGCACACCCGGCACCGCCAGCGCGACCTCGGGTCTGTCGAACTGCAGGGCCGCAGTCACTACGCCCAGCATGAGGAGCACTCCGATGACACCTATGTTGTGCTGTCCCCTGACGAGCGCCCTGTTGTCGATTGTGAGGTCGCGATACTCTTGCAGAAGCAGCTGGGCTCGCAATCGCTCGCTCTGCCCGATCGGTCGCTGCCTCATCCGGCTTCTCATCTTGCCCCCTTATAGATACTCTCGCACCTTCTCCGCCAGCGCTCGCGTGAAGCCGGGCGTGGCGGCGATGTCGTCCAGCGACGCCTGGCGGATGCGCTGCAGCGAGCCGAACTTGCGCAGCAGCGCTCGCTTGCGCTTGGGCCCGATGCCCGGGATAGCATCGAGGGCCGATCGCATGCCTGCCTTCTGGCGGACGCCGCGGTGGTAGGTGATGGCGAAGCGATGGGCCTCGTCGCGGATGCGCTGCACCAGGTACAGGGCCTGCGACGTCCGCGGCAGCACTATCGCCTCCGACATGTCCTGCACGAACAGCTCCTCGTGCTGCTTGGCCAGCCCGGCGGCAGGAATGTGGCCGACCCCCAGGTCGCGCATGACGTCCAGGGCGGCGTTGAGCTGTCCCTTGCCCCCGTCCACCATCACCAGGTCGGGCAGGACGCCCCAGCCGCCTTCCTCTGGCGGTGCCTCGCCGCGGGCTATAGCCCCCGCCCGCTTGAAGCGACGGCGCAGCACCTCCTGGAGCATAGCGTAGTCGTCGGCCCCGGCCACCGTCTTGATGCGAAAGCGGCGGTACTCGGCGGAGCGAGGCCGTCCATCTATGAAGACCACCATGCTCCCCACCGCCGAGGTGCCGCTGATGCTGGAGATGTCGTAGCACTCGATGCGCTGGGGCAGGGTCGGCAGGTTCAGCTCCTCCTGGAGCTCCTCCAGGGCCGCCCGCGTCTTGCCGCTGTCGGCCAGCCACTTGGCTTGTATCATCTGGAGGGCCTCGCGAGCGTTCTCCTCGGCCATGGCCACCAGCCGCCGCTTCTCGCCCCGCTGGGGTGTCACCAGCGCCGTCTTGCTGCCCCGCATCTGGGAGAGCCAGGCCTGGACGAGGGGGGCCTCGCTCACCCGGCAGGGCAGGAGGATGCGCTGGGGCACGTAGGTGGCCGACTGGTAGAACTGCTTGAGGAAGCTGGCCACCACCTGCTCGTCCGGCTCGTCGCTCACACCCGCCAGGGTGAAGGTGTCGCGGCCGATGACCTTGGTGGCCCGGATGAAGAACACCTGGACGCAGGCCTGATTGTCCTGGCGCGCCAGGCCGAAGACGTCGCTGTCGATGAACTCCGTGGTGGCCATGGCCTGGCGCTCGGTCACCCTCTCCACAGCGCGGATCTGGTCGCGCAGGACGGCCGCCCGCTCGAACTCCCAGCCCTCCGCTGCCTCGGCCATCTTCTGGCGCAGCTCCTTGACCACCTCGTCGGCCCGTCCCTCCAGGAAGAGGATGACCTGGCGGATGACGTTCTCGTACTCCTCCCTGGTGCAGTAGCCGGAGCAAGGGGCGATGCAGCGGTGGATGTAGTAGTCCAGGCAGGGGCGAGGGTCCCTGCCGCTGATGGCCTTCGTGCAGGAGCGCCAGGGGAAGAGCTTCTTCACCAGGTCGAGCGTCTTGCGCACGGAGCCGGCGCTGGCATAGGGCCCGAAGTAGCGCATGCCGCCGTCGGGCTGAACGCGACGGGTGATCTCCACCCGCGGCCAGGGGTCGTTGAGGTCGATCTTCAGGTAGGGGTAGTGCTTGTCGTCCATCAGGCGAACGTTGAAAAACGGCTGGTGGCGCTTGACCAGGGTGGCCTCCAGGATGAGCGCCTCCTGAGCGGAGTCGGTGACGACGAACTCGAAGTCGGCAATCTGCTCCACCAGGCGACGAACCTTGGTCTCGAAGCTGTGGGGGGAGCCAAAGTATGAGCGGACGCGGCTGCGCAGGTTGGCCGCCTTGCCCACGTAGATGACCTCGCCCTCGCCGTTGCGCATCATGTAGACGCCGGGACGGTTGGGAAGAGCCTGTAGCTGAGCTTGCAGGCGCTCGGCCGTTGCAGTTTTCGTTGCCATTTCGCTGATCTCATTGTAGCGCGCGGCCCAGCGGCCCCTCAAGCGAATCCTGCGGCAGGGCTCATCCTTTACATAGCGGGGGCAAGTGACGTACGATGGCCGAGCACAAAGCATTCGTGGGAGGACGCACGGTGTGGCGTAGGACTGTTCGACTAGGCTTTCTGGCCATCGCGGGCCTGGCGCTGTTCACGTTGGCCGTAGCCTGCGCTGGGGATGGGGACGAGGGGCCGGAGACTACGCCCACGGCGACGCCCGTCGAGACGTCCGGGGTAACGCCCGCGCCCGCCGGCTCGCCGACTTCCGTCCCCTGTGTGCCCCAGGTGCCTGCGGAGGGTCAGGCCAACCTGTTTCACAACCCGGGCCTGGAGTCCGGCCGAGAGCCCTGGTGCTCCCTTCATGCAGGTGAAGTACCTCCCTTCGAAGTGAGCCAGGATTTCGCTCACTCCGCGGATTCGAGCGCGCTGCTGCGCATGCGCGTGCCGGCCGAGGAGGCGGGGAAGGCGAAGGTGTTCTACCTCGTGCAGGAGGTAATGCCCGAAGAGTTTCCCGAACTCATATCGGGCTACTACCGGGTAGAGAACTGGAGCAAGGGCACACCCAAGCAGTACCTCCAGTTTGTCGTCATCCTTTGCCGAGAGGAAGAGGGACGCGAATGTGCTGGGGGTGCCACCAATCTGCCCGGCGAGCACAATCACCAGATCCGCTACCCCCTGGCGGGCATCAGTGAGGAGCCGTTCGTCATCAGTAATGCCTACTTTGTATTTCTCAGCAGGGATGAGCCCAAACAAGGGGAGTGGGTCTACTTCGAGCGCAACATCGAGCAAGACTTCGAAGAGCTGTGGGGAGCCGTGCCGGAGGGGTTTGACAAGATTCGGGTTCTCTTCGAGGTGCGCTACGACGAGAAGGAGGCCGGCCCCCTTCCGGCAGAGGCCGACGTCTACTACGACGACCTGTACATGGGGCCTGCCAGCGAAAACCCCAATCGCCCAGGCTAGGGAGGGACGTGTTCCGGCAGAGGGGCATTGAAAAGGGTGCTACCTCCTGGTACAATTGCTCTCGACCGAGAGTTCCAGAAAAGGTGCGGTCGAGAACCAGGGTGGCAGCGTAGCTCAGTGGTAGAGCAGGGGACTCATAAGCCCTAGGTCGGGGGTTCGAATCCCTCCGCTGCCACCACTCACAATTGCCGGCACGTGCCCGAATCTGGGCGGTGGGAAAAGCAGGCCCACCGGGGATAATAGGGCTTGCATACAGTGGGTCTAATCTACTCGCTGCGGCACCGCTGAGATCGAGCAGGGCCTGCGCCCGGTGATTGCTGCCTACGGGATATCTCCGGCGGCGCTGGCCTTATTCCAGTTCTTACTCCTCGAAGACAAATAGCGGCCCGAAGTACTCCCACCTGCCTTTCCCATCCTCAACGACAGCCCGCAGCATCCTGCCGGTTTGCAGGCCCGTGTGGTCCGTGTCGGAGAAGGACACGTTCACTTCGTCGAGGAACAAGTCACTGTGAAAGCCCTTGATGGACTCCAGGGCGTCCATCAGCCCCTCTCGCGTCAGGTTATCGCAGGTTCTGCTGAGCGCCTCCACCGTCACCTCTGCCAGCGCTTGGGCATAGACGGTGAAGTTGGCGGGGCTGGGCCCGTCGTACTCGGACATGATCCGGTAATGTTCGGCTACGGCCGGGTCGTCGGTCCAGGCCGCTAGCTTGAGGCCCTGGAAGCTGATGGCGCCCTCCAGCAGTTCTGGTGAGACGAACTGGAACATTATCTCGTCGGAATTGATGTAGCTCACGAACCACTGCGGATGCCAGCCCAGGCGGTCGGCCTGTTTGATGGCCTGAGAGGTGAAGCCGGGATTGGTCAGAGCAGTGACCACCTCGGCGCCGGCGTTCTTCATGTTGGTCACCTGGGAGCTGAGGGAGACCGCCGTGAGCTCGTAGCTCTGCTCGGAGACGATCTCGTTCTTATCAGGGTCCAGGCCGTCCTTCACCCCCTCCAGGTGATCATAGCCCTGCATGACATTCGAGTAGAGGACGGCCACCTTCTTGCCGGGCAGGTTTTCCGAGATGTACTGGCCGAAGAACACCCCCTCGGCCCTGTTGCTGGGGATCATCTGGACCGTCCAGGGGTGCCCCTCGGCGTCGGCACCGAACATGTGAGAGCCGGCGGAGACCAGGATGTCGGGCACTTCATTTTCGTTCAGGTACTCCCAGGTGGCGGAGTGGGGAGCATCGCCCAGGGAGCCAACAATGGCGAACACCTTGTCCTGCTCCACCAGCTTGCGCACCGCCTCGATGGCCTGGGCTGGGTCCATCTGGTTGTCCTCCACCTTGTAGACGATCTTGCGACCGCAGACACCCCCCTGGGTGTCGTTGATGTAATTGAAGTAGGCTTCCGTAGCCTGAGGGATCGTGGCGTACACCGCCCCCAACGTCCCGCCGAGGGGGCAGTCGGCTCCCAGGATTATCTCTGTGTCCGTGATGCCCGGCACCTCCTCCGCTGGCGTGGCGGTGCCGGTCGCTGTCGCTGTGGGTGTGCCGCCAGGGGTGGGGGTCTCCTCTTCTTCCTCTTCGCAAGCCACTGCCAGAGGGATGACCGCCAGCAGTGCTAGGAGCAAGACAAGGGGTACAGCCCAAACCTTCCCTAATGACCGAGTACAACATATGGCCTTCATCTCAGCTCCCCCCTCCTGTAGCGAAGCGAACGGCTGGGG
Source organism: Dehalococcoidia bacterium (assembly GCA_034431045.1). Classification (GTDB taxonomy): domain Bacteria; phylum Chloroflexota; class Dehalococcoidia; order SM23-28-2; family SM23-28-2; genus SM23-28-2. The sequence continues at coordinate 6,404 of DAOUDQ010000109.1, forward strand.
AACAGTGAGTTCTCATTGCGCCCAGCATTACAGAGCGAACGGGCCTGGCGCTGTGATTCTAGTCCCAGGCGCGAGGGTTGGCAAGGAGGCAGAGACTACCAGCACCCCGTGGCTACCACGAACCACACGATGGCGTTAGCCAGCGGGAGGCCAGACCCAACCCTGGCTAGAACCCGCGTCCTACTCTGTCTCGCGCCTCTCGCCCGGCCTAGCCAGCTGGGCCTTGATGGCCGTCTTAAATGCTTAACGGAGGTCGATATCGACGTCGTCGACGCCGGCGTGGAAGAACCACTGGTTCTCGACTTCCGCAAAGCGCAAGCAGACGGTCTGCCGCACGTATGCGCTGGCGTCTGCTGTCACCGTTGTGTAACCTGACACCGGCGGGTCGCCCGGCAGCGTCTGGTAAATGTTGAGCAGGACGTCCTCTGGCGCAATCGTGAACGGGTCCGCAGCGATGCCGGCCTCTGTCACCAGGTCAGCCCGGAACTGCTGGTTCGCGTCGACGCCATAGTCGAGCGAACGTGGGCTAAAGAAGCTGCCGGCCTCGTTGTTGATGTACAGCTCGAAGCTGAGGAGACCAGACCGGAGAGTACCGCATCGGTACAACACGTGCGATCCAGGCCCGAACTGGTTCGTCATCGCCGCCTGAAGCCCCTCCGGCGGAGCGGCTACCGGTGTGGAGCTGCCAGCGCACGGGCCCTGTGGTGGCGTCGTGCCGGTCTGGTTGCACCAGCTTCCCCAGCCCCCGGGCTGGTCGGCCACCGTCCAGCAAGGTATCACGTTCGTATCCACGGCACCAGCCTCGAAGCCGTCGTTGCCGCCGCGCGGACAGAGCCTGAGGGGCCGCGAACCTCTCAGCTGCACGGTAGCGCCCGCTTCAGCAGAGGCGAACTCGCCCTCAGCGAAGGCGGACGCGCTGAGGGACACATCGGCTCGTCCTCCTTTGTAGAGGCCGTTCTCGCCGACGACCGTCGCGCTCCAGGGCGTCTCACCGTCGCACTCCAAGAAGTCAAAGAAGTCACTGTGGACGATGACACGCCCGGCCCGCTGCTGCAGCTCGCCGAACAGATCGACAAATGCTGGCTTGGTGCAGGTCACGCTGCCCCCGATTGTGACGACTCCGGTCTTCGCCACAACCGCACCGACTGGATCGATCCTCAGGTCGATCTCCAGCGGGCGAAAGACGTCGAGCGAGAACACGAGGTCGCCGCCGGGTCCGCTGGCGAACGCTCCCACCATAAAGAAGTAGGTATCGCCAGCGCCAGCGTCAAAGAGCACCTGCGACTGCAGGCCCTGCGCGTCATCGTTGCAAGCGATCTGGATGAGCGCACCACGCACGCCCGTGTACACTGACAGAGTT
>DAOUDQ010000110.1:0-15835 GCA_034431045.1 Dehalococcoidia bacterium
GAGAACATGCCCGGCAAGAAGGTCGGCATCCTCTACCAGAACGATGACTTCGGCAAGGACGTGCTGACCGGTCTGAAGGATGGCTTGGACGCCGCCAAGAACGAGCTGGTGTCCGAGCAGAGCTATGAGGTCACGGGCGTCAGCGTCCGGTCCCAGGTCCTCAACCTCATGAACGACGACGTCGAAGTGGCGGTTGGTGCCTGTATCCCACCGCCGTGTGCTCAGCTCATCCGGGAGGCGGACCGCCTGGGCTGGCATCCCCAGTTCTTCATCGGCTACGTCAATTCTGACCCCATGATGTTCCAGTATGCCTCGCCGGAGCTCATGGAGGGGATCATCACTCTTCAGGCCACCAAGCTGTCGGACTGGACTGACGACCCCGCGGTAGCGGAGCATCACCGGATCATGAGGGAGTATGGTGACGTCCCCGCCGGCAACTTCACCATAGCTGGCCAATCCGCAGCGGCGTTGACCGTCGAGGCCCTGAGCAGGACCTGTGACAACCTGACGCGAGAGGGCGTGATGGACGCCGTCCACTCCTTCAAGGACTACCAGGCCGACCTCACCTTGCCGGACATCACCATGACTCTCAGCCCGACAGACCACTTGGCCACCGAAGCCATGAGGATGCTGAGGGCTCACGATGGCAAGTGGGAGTACTTCGGCGAGATAATTTCGTTCAGGGACTAGAGGGCAGCCCCTGGGGGCTGAACCAGGCTGAGGCTAGCCGCCACAATTGCCCCAGCCGCCGCGACAAGGCCCTGGCGGCCCTTATCAGGTTGAAGGCGTCGACGGCCGAGCCTAAGGGCTCGGCTTTTTCGTTCGGCCTCTCGCTCTCGAGCCCCCCGGCGGACCCGTCGACATGGCGGGCGCCTTGGCCCTCGGCAGCCTGGCCTGTCGAAAGACGACGGGCAGGGTGTGCCGATCCTGAAAGAAGGTGAAAGCGGCCAGCAGCAGGTAGGCCCCGCCGTAGCCGTAGCGCACGGCCGGGTCGGTGAAGAAGAGCTGGGTGCCGAACAGCCCCAGGAGAAGAAGCGCCTCCCGGGAGGAGATGCTCAGGCTAGCAAAGATGGCCACGGCGAACGCCGACTGGGCGGCGGTCAGGAAGACCTCCTCCACCTGGCGGGAGTCCATGGGCAGCGGTGAGATGTCGACGCCCGAAATGCTGTACGCCACCGGCAGGCTGCCGATGAGGAGCGTCCACTGGTTGACCTTGGCGGAGATGAGCATGACCATAGCGGCAAGGGCCCGACCGCGGGAGGCCAGGATGGCAGCCACGGTGAGCTCGGGGGCCTCCGAAGCCAGCGGGGCAAACCACTGGATGAGGACGAATTCGCTGATGCCCAGCTCCTCGCCTATGTCCTTCAGCCCCTCGACGAACGGCTCGGCGGCGGCGAAGATGGACAGGGCGGAATACATGAAAAGCAGGGTGACCATGCCCCGGCGCCGCCCTCTGGATAAGGAGCCCAGGGTGGAAGCAGGCCCCACCAGCTCCGGCGCGCGCGCAGGCGCCCGCGAAACCAGATAGATGTAGCCTGCGAAAAGGCTGAACAGAACGCCCGAGTCGATGAGCGATATGTTGCCCTTGATGGGGAGGACGAAGTTATAGAGGGTGGCTGCCCCCAGAAAGATGATGCCCAGAGAGGCGTCGTGGCCGCTAATGTGCAGGGCGCCGCTCTTCGTGCGCAGCCAGTAGATGAAGAAGACCATCGGCCAGCCCGCGCCCACCAGAAGACGATTGGCTCCGGTCATGTTGGCCGTAGCAAGCGCGGCATTCTCTTCGTTGCCAGGGGCTGTCCAGGCTAGGTAGAGGTCCACCGCGTACTCAGGCAGGACGGCGATGAGGGCGATGGCCGCCAGGGCCAGGCCCTGCGAGATGTCCTTCTCGGCGGTCTCCGACGCCCAGGTGATCAGGAAGGCGGCGGCTATAATGGCGCAGCCGAAGATCAGCACCGCCTGTACGCTTGCCAGCTCTGCGATGACCCCCGTAGCAATGAGAAGGCGGAGGATGGGAGCGGGGGCGCAAGCGGCCGCGCAGCCGCCCAGCAGCAGCCAGTTTTTGAAGGAGACGGCCTCCTTCACTGGACGGTCTTCTTGTCCGGATGGAGAAGGCATGGACAGGGGCAGCCCCTACCGAGAAGCCATTGCGGGCACACCGAGGGCAACAAGCGAGAGCAGGCGTTCTGAGGACGATCCCATGCAACCACCTAGCGGCCGACTTCTGAGCATGAGTCTATTCGAGGGCCAGTATAGCATGCCTGTGTTCTATCGTTGAATAGGGTTCTAAATTGACACCCCCTATTGCCTGCGCTACACTTTCGCCGCAGGTTTCCCTTTGCCTGAGGCGAACGTAGCGCATGAGTCCTGGCAGGAGGGCGATGTGCCCAGCAGAAGCAAGAAGGAATGGAAGGATAGCACCCTAGCCCGCACCCTCGAGCGCCTCCCGGAACGAGATGACCCCTTCGAGGTAAGCTCCGGCCAGCAGGTTGAGGCCCTCTATACGGCGGAAGACCTCGACCACTGGGACTACCAGGAGAAGCTGGGCTATCCGGCCGAGTTCCCCTACACTCGCGGCGTCCAGCCCAACATGTACCGCGGGCGCCTATGGACGATGCGCCAGTACGCTGGCTTCGGCGCCGCTGAGGACACGAACCGCCGCTACCATTATCTCCTGTCCCAGGGCCAGACCGGCCTCTCGGTGGCCTTCGACCTGCCCACTCAGATTGGCTACGACTCCGATGACCCGCGGGCCAGCGCCGAGGTGGGCAAGGTGGGGGTAGCCATCTCCAGCCTGGCCGATATGGAGCTCCTCTTCCGGGATATCCCCTTGCAGAAGGTGACCACTTCCATGACCATCAATGCCACGGCGGCCATCCTCCTGGCCATGTACGTGGCCATGGCCAAGAGGCAGGGGGCCGACCTGAGCAAGATCGGCGGTACCATCCAGAACGATATCCTCAAGGAGTACATCGCCCGCGGTACCTACATCTTCCCGCCCCGTCCTTCGATGCGTCTCATCACCGACATCTTCGCCTGGTGCAAGGACAACCTGCCCTCCTGGAACACTATCAGCGTCAGCGGCTACCACATGCGGGAGGCAGGGGCCACCGCCGTGCAAGAGGTGGCCTTCACCCTGGCCGACGCCATCGCCTATATCCAGGCTGCCCTGGACGCCGGTCTGGCCATCGACAGCTTTGCCCCTCGTGTGTCTTTCTTTCTCGCTTCTTACACCAACCTGCTGGAGGAGGTGGCCAAGTTCCGCGCTGCCCGCCGTCTCTACGCCAGGATCATGCGCGACCGCTTCGGCGCCAAGGACCCCCGCTCCATGATGCTGCGTTTCCACACCCAGACCGGCGGCGCCACTCTCACCGCTCAGCAGCCGGAGAACAACATCGTCCGCACGGCCCTTCAGGCCCTGGCGGCCGTCCTTGGCGGCACCCAGTCCTTGCACACCAACTCCATGGACGAGGCCCTCTGCCTGCCCAGCGAGAAGGCGGTGCAGATCGCCCTGCGCACTCAGCAGGTCATCGCCTACGAGAGCGGCACCGCCGATGTGGTCGACCCTCTGGGCGGCTCTTACTACCTGGAGGAGCTCACCGACCGCGTCGAAGAGGAGGTCCAGCGCTACATCGACCGCATCGATGATATGGGAGGCGCCCTGGCGGCCATCGAGCAGGGCTTTCCCCAGCGGGAGATACAGGAGAACTCCTACCGCATGCAAAAGCAGATCGAGGCCGGCCGCCGCACGGTGGTGGGGCTCAACAAGTTCCAGACGGAGGAGCCGCCCCTGGAGGGCAGGTTCCGGGTGGACCCGGCGGTGGCCGAGCGCCAGATCGAGCGGCTGAAGCAGGTGCGAGCCAGCCGCGACGAGGTCAAGGTGCGCCAGCTACTAGCCAGGCTGGAGGAGGTGGCCGCCAGCGACCAGAACACCATGCCCATCTTCATCGAGTGCGTGGAGAACTATGCGACCCTGGGCGAGATCTGCGATGTGCTGCGGCGCGTCTTCGGCGAGCAGAAAGAGTTCATGGTCTTCTAGGCGGAAGGAGGACCGAGGACATCCGCAGGTGCCGACAGAAGGAGGGAATTTAGGGTGATCCAGAAGATCCACCACCTGAGCATCGCCGTCAGAAGCCTGGAGGAGGCCCTGCGCTTCTACCGCGACACCCTGGGCTTGCCCGTCCACAAGCAAGCGACGCTGGAGGACCAGGGAGTGAAGGCCGCCCTGCTGACCATCGGCCAGGACGAGATCGAGCTCCTGGAGCCCCTCGGCCCGGACACTCCCGTGGGGCGCTTCCTGGAGCGGCGGGGCGAGGGCCTGCATCACATCTGCTTGCAGACCGACGACATCGACAAGGAGCTGGCCGACCTTAAGGCCAAGGGTGTTGAGCTCATCGACCAAGAGCCGCGTCAGGGTCTGGCGGGACGCATCTGCTTCCTTCACCCCCGCTCCACCAAGGGCGTGCTGGTGGAGCTGGCCCAGCCGCTGGACTGAGGCCCTGGCCCGGCTCGGCCGCTATTCGGCAGGTAGCGAGCGCGAGGGAGGACCAATGATCGAGATCTCCAAGACCATCAGCACGACGGCGCCCCCGGCCAAGGTGATGGAATGGTTCATGCATTTCGACGAGCACTACGTGGAGATGTGGCCGGAGGCCCACAAGGAGTACCGCTATGCGTCTGAGGGCCTGCCCGCGGTGGGCACCACCTTCCACTTCGTGCAGGAGGTCAAGGGGCGCAGCAGGCCCATCAACGGCGTCATCACCAAGATAGAGCCGACGGGCTTCGAGTGGAAGATGAAGCCTGTGGCCCTTATGGGTGGGGGCTATCGCTTCCGGCCGCTGGCCGACGGCGGCACCGAGATCACCCAGACAGTATCGTACGGGCCGACCTGGCCGCTCATAGGCGGCCTGGTCACCTGGGTCATGGAGAGGCTTGTCATGTCGCGGCCCACGCTGGAGGAATTTGTGGGGGAGGAGGTGGCCAGGCTCAAGCAGAGCCTGGATGCAAGCGGGTAGGGCAACGAGCTGTCGAACGAGGTAGCTATGACGAAAGATAAGATCAAGGTCATTATTGCCAAGCCCGGCCTGGACGGCCACGACCGCGGGGCCAAGGTGGTGGCGCGGGCACTGCGCGACGCTGGCCTGGAGGTGGTCTACACCGGCCTGCGCCAGACGCCGGAGATGGTCGCCGAGGCGGCCCTCCAGGAGGACGTGGACATGGTGGGCCTGTCCATTCTCTCGGGAGCGCACATGGAGCTCTTCCCCCGCGTGGCGGAGGAGATGAAGAAGCGTGGCCTGGACGGTGTGATCCTTCTGGCTGGCGGCATCATCCCCCAGGAGGATGTCCCTGCCCTTCAGAAGATAGGCTTCCGGGCTATCTTCGGGCCCGGCGCCTCCACCGACGACATCGTGGCCTGGGTGCGGGCCAACGTCCGTCCCCGCCCCTAGGCGCTGGCCGTCGCGGCCGGACGTTTCACGCCGTTTCCCCCCGCAGCTCCTTCCTCTGCACGAAGCGCATCTGGTCGGGTGTCACAACTAGCACGTCGACAAATCCGCCAACGGAGGGGTACCGGGGCTCAAAACGCAGCGTCTCTATCGTGGCGCGGATCAGATAGATGGAGTAGTCAACCGCGTCCTGAAGCGGCATGGCTGCGAATAGGGGCAGCGCGTCCTTCGCCACGAGCCTGTTAACGACCGCGGTGTCACCGCCACGGAGCACCCCGTACTCGATCGTGCCTTGCTTGTCGACGTTGATGCGCTGGACGTGCGGCTCCCTCACCGTGTGGCAGGCAAATACGTATGGCACGCTGAGTCGGTTCTCCGTGGTGTAGCCGGCCAGCAGGAAGCCGACGCCGACCTTCGGGAAGCTGCGCTGGAAGTACTCAATCAGTTTCTCTGGCACGGTCGTAACCGTATCCTCCTCTGCTATCGCTTCCTCCTCAAAGCGCCGCACGTGTGCATCCACCGGCTGGTTGTTTATGATGCCCGTGTCGAACGCTGCCACACCCACTCGAACCGCCCTCAGATCCACCACCTTATAGGCATTGTCGGAAAGGACAATCCGCTCCTTCAGCGTGACCTGCCGTCCCTTTGCCTGCTTCTTCTTCTCCTCTCGTTCCACCGTCATCCGGCTATCCGCCGCGATCACGATCCCGCTGGGCACGTACACCGCGACAACCAAAGACATACGTTGGACCTCCTAGCTTGAGTCTCTCAAGAGCGCAATTTGCTAAAGTATACACGCGTTTCAGCTAACGCGTCAACGTGCAGCCTCCACCGTCCGCGCTAAGAGGCTGCGCTTCGCACCTAGCCGGCTTGACGCGCCTCCGCGATGTGCTATGATCACCTTGGGTCGGCGGCCTGGCATCGCCGATTTGTTCTTTCCTCAGGCGAGCGGCGGCGACCCTTGGGAAAGGGGCTGAACCTCTGGAATGTATATAAGCGGGCCGTTTGAGGCGGCCCTGGGCTTTGCCCGCCAGGAATCGCTGTCCCTGGGGGGCGGCATTCTCGCTGTCAACTTCGTCGCCCTTGCCATAAGCCTCCTCCTTTTCGCCTTCTTTACCAGCGCCGAGGCCGTGATCCTTGCCTCCGAGCGTATCCGCACCCGTCACCTCGCCGAGCAGGGCAGCAAGGGGGCACAGGCCCTGGAGCGGCTGCGGGCGCAGGAGGATCGCTTCTTCGCCGTCGTTATCCTCGGCCAGAACGCCTTCGTCATCATCGCTACCGCCCTCGGCACGACTATAGCCATAGACTTGGTGGGTGCTGTGGGCATCGTGCTGGCGCCTGTTATCATGACCCTGGTGGTCGTCATTTTCGGGGAGATGACCCCCAAAATCCTCGCCGTGCGTGCGGGCGAGCGCTATGCTCTGCTGGCCGCTCGGCCAGTAGAGATGGTGGTTATCCTCCTCACGCCGGTCGTTCGCCTCCTCGCCCTGGCTCCCAATGCTCTCTCTCGCCTCCTCGGCCTGGGCAAGCAGCCTCGCCGCCTTACCGTCACCGAGGGTGAGCTGCGCATGCTCATCGACATCGGCACCAGCGAAGGTGCCCTCCCTCAGGAGGAGGGGGCGATCCTGGAGCGCGTCTTTCACTTCCGCGAGCGTCAGGTCAACGAGGTGATGGTGCCCCGCACGGAGGTGGTCTGGCTGGAGAAGGGGACCACTATCGGCGACTTCTATCGCATTTTCGCCGAGCACCCCCACACTCGCTTCCCTGTCTATAGCGATGGCATCGACAACGTGACCGGCATCGTGGGCATAAAGGACGTCCTGCGGGGCATCTCCCGCAGCGAGGTGGACATCGGCAGCCCCATCGAGACCTGCATGCGGCGCACCTTCTACGTGCCCGAGACCAAGGCCATCGGTCCTCTCTTCTGGGAGATGCAGCGGGATGGCCACCAGATGGCCATTGTGGTGGACGAGTACGGCGGCACGGCTGGCATCGTCACCACGGAGCTGCTCCTGGAGGAGATCGTGGGGGAGCTCGGCGACGAGCTACGTCCCCGCGAGCAGGAGTTCGAGGCGGTGGATGAGCGCACCGTCCAGGTGGACGGCGGCATGAGCATCCACGACGCCAACGAGGAGCTGGAGCTGGGCCTGCCAGAGGGCGAGTACGAGACGGTGGCCGGCTTCCTCCTCAGCGAGCTAGGCCATATCCCCCATGAGGGGGAGCAACTCCCCTACGATAGCCTGCTCCTGGTGGTCACCCAGATGCACGGTCGCAAGATCGAGCGCGTCCTGGTGACGCGACTGTAGATGAAGGTTCAACGGCTTCGGGTCACCTTCTGCCGCGGCGAAGAGGTCAAGTACATCACCCACCTGGACCTCATGCGCTTCTGGGAGCGAGCCCTTCGCCGGGCGGAGATCCCCTTGGCCTACTCTCAGGGCTACAGCCCCAGCCCGCGTATCTCCTTGGCTGCTCCCCTGCCGGTGGGCGTCACCAGCTCCGCCGAGCTCATGGATGTTTATCTCTCCCGGCGGGTCACCCCCTATCACTTCATCAAGGCCGCTAGCCAGCAGCTTCCCGCGGGCATCGCTATCGGCGAGGTGCGAGAGGTCGGCCTGGGCCTGCCGTCGTTGCAGTCACAGGTGCGCTGGTCCGAATATCAGGTGGATGTGTCCACCGACCGCTCGGGCGAGGAGGTGCAGGAGGCGCTAGCTAAGCTTCTGGTGGCCGAATCGCTCCCCTGGCAGCATCAGCGCGACAAAGAGGTGCGCCGCTACGACCTGCGCTCGCTGGTGCACGACCTCTGGCTGGAGGGCCTCGGCGATGGCCTCTGCACCCTGGGGATGCGCCTGCGCACCGATAGCCACGCCTCTGGTCGGGCCGAGCAGGTGGCGGCCGCCCTGGGCTTCAGCGAGCCGCCCCTGCGCATCCACCGCCGCAAGCTCATCCTGGAGGAGACCTCGCCTGCGGTTCAGGCCTGGCGCCGCCACGGGCAGCCAGGGTAGGGGCGGGTTGGGGGGAGGCCAATGCGCCTGATCCTCGTTCGACATGGCGAGACGGATACCAACAAGGCCGGCTTGGCCCTTGGTCGGGCCGACGTCGAGCTAAACGAGCACGGGCGCTGGCAGGCCCAGCGGTTGGCTATCTCCCTCAAGGACGAGCCGATCGCCGCCATCTACTCCAGCCCCCTGAAACGGGCCCTGGCCACCGCCGAGCCCATCGCCTCCTCTCACGGCCTGGAGGTGCAGGTTGACGAGGGGCTCATTGAGATGGACATCGGAGACATGGAGGGCCTTAGCTTTCGGCAGGTGGCCGAGCGCTATCCTCACTTCCTTCAGGTATGGCTGGGCGGCCAGGCGGCCTATGAGGCCATGCCCGGCGGCGAGCGCCTGCTGGACGTGCAGGAGAGGGCCTGGCAGGCCATCGAGAGGATACACCAGCGCCAGGAGCAGGGGACGGTGGCGGCGGTCGCTCACAACTTCGTCATCCTTGCTATCCTCTGCCGAGTCCTGGGGCTGGAGCTGGCTGACTTCCGCCGCCTTCGTCACAGCGTGGCCGCGAAGAGCGTTCTGGAGATGGGGCGGGACCGGATCATCGGCGTGAGCTTCAACGACACTTGCCACCTGGAGGCCGGCCAGGGGGAACAAGAGGTGGCAGGCTAGGGGGCTGGCGGCCCAGCTATTGTGAGATTTGATAGGTTGTGCTACACTTGGCGACCGGTGGTGACCTTTTGCTGGCCAAGGAGGCGAGTCGCTGAGTCGTAGCCGCTGGCTATCGCCCAGGCGATTGGTGCTGCTGGCCACCGCTGTGGTGGTTGTCTATCTCATCTTTACCGCCGCCAGCAGTGCCATCCAATCGTTTCAGCTTGGGCAGGACGAGGACCGCCTTCGCGATGAGGTGCAGGGGCTAGAGGAGCGCTACCACCGCTTGTCCGCCCTGCGAGACTATCTGAATTCCGACGAGTACATCCAGTGGGTAGCCCGGCGCGAACTGGGTCTGGTGGGCCCCGGGGAGATGGGTATTATAGTTCTGCCAGCACCAACCCCTGCCCCCAGCGAAGGCGAGGGAGAGGAGGAACAAGGCTCGCAGGCCGAGCAGGGGCAGCAGCCAGACCGCTGGTGGGAGGATCTCATCGGCCGGTAGCCAGGGAACCCTGATGGGCAGCACTTCCAAAGGTCTGGGCGGCTAGGTGCCGCCCAGTTGTTTCCATGATTGGCGCTATGAAGTCGAAGAGGGGGCAAAGTCATCTGGGAGCTCAAGCGCGCAGTCGCTTTGGTCAGCGGCTGGAGCGGCGGGTGCTTCGCTACATCCAGGGTCATGGCCTCTTCTCCTCCGCTCAGCGAGCGTTGCTGGCCGTCTCTGGTGGGCCCGACTCGACCGCTCTTCTCCTGGTCTTGGCTCACCTGGCGGCCTCGGGCAGACTGAAGCTCGACCTCTGGCTGGCCCACTTCGATCACGGCCTGCGCCGTCGGGCGGAGCGGGAGGCCGAGAAGGCTTTCCTCTCCGGGTTGACCGCCAAGCTTGGTCTTCCCTTCCTTCTTGGGCAGGGCGATGTGCGGGCCCATGCTCGCCAGCACCGCCTATCCCTGGAGGAGGCGGCGCGAGAGCTGCGCTATCGCTTTCTGGCTGAGCAGGCGGAGAAGGCGGGCATCAATGTGGTCGCCACCGGCCACACTGCGGACGATCAGGCAGAGACGGTGCTCATGCACCTCGTCCGTGGCAGTGGCCTGACGGGCCTGGTGGGGATGAGGCCCTCGTCCTCCTGGCCCTTCCCCGGCCACGACGACCTGCTCCTCGTTCGCCCCCTGCTGGAGGTGAGCCGAGGGGAGACGGAGCGCTACTGCCGGGAGGAGGAGCTCTCTCCCTGCCTGGATGTCACCAACCTCCTGCTGGGGCCCCTGCGCAACCGCATCCGCCACCAGCTACTGCCCTTGCTCCGCCGCTACAACCCCAAGATCGAGGGCGCTCTCCTTCGCCTGGCCGCCGCCACCGCCAGCGATTTGGCCTACCTGGAGGAGACGGCCAGTACCTTCTGGCATGCCCTGGCCGTCAAAGACAAGGGCAGCGTGGGCTTTCGTCGCTCGGAGCTTGCGGCCCTGCCGCCAGCCATAAGAAGCCGCCTCTTGCAGGCCGCCTGTCGGCAGCTTCTGGCCGACGCCCGGCAGATCGAGGCCGTCCACATCCACTCCATGGTCGAGGCCCTGACCAAACCGGCAGGCAGCCGTCTCTCCCTTCCCGGCGGCCTGGTCTTCGCCGTCGATGGTGAGTTCGTGCGACTGACCCTGGACCGGGAGGCGGCTGCCGAGGTCAGGCCCATCCCCGAGACGCCGCTGGCTGTGCCTGGCCGCACGACGGTGGCTGGCTGGCTGATCGAGGCGGAGATCCTGCCCGGCCAGAGGGTAGAGGTCGGCGCGCATCCCTACCAAGCCTTCTTGGATTACCAGGCGGTGGGCGGCCAGCTAACGGTGCGTAGTCGCCGCCGCGGCGACCGCTTTCGGCCCCTGGGCCTGGGCGGCGAGAAGAAGCTCCAGGACTATCTGGTGGACGCCAAGGTGCCCAAAGATGAGCGAGAAGCGGTTCCCCTGGTGTGCGCCCCCTGGGGCATCGCCTGGCTGGTCGGCCACCGCATCGACGAGCGGGCCAAGGTGCGGCAGGGCGCGCGAACGGTCCTGCACCTGAAGTTTCGTCGGCACCGTACCCAAGACAGTTGAGGGGCCGTGTCAAGACCTTGACAGGTGCTGCCAAGTAGTATATAGTGACGATTGGTTCGAGGCTCATTAACAGGTTACGGCAAGCCCGCGCTTCGAGCGCATATTGACAGGCGCGGGCTATTGTCGTAGTGTGTCTTTTTGGTAGAGCTGGCACCTTAACAACTGAATAGCGGAAGGAAGAGTGTGGGCCCTTATGTTCGATTTCGATCCCGCGTAAGCGGGGTTGAAATATCCGATGAGGGTTTGATCCTGGCTCAGGACGAACGCTGGCGGCGTGCCTTACGCATGCAAGTCGAGCGGGGTACAGGGCTTCGGTCTTGTACCTAGCGGCGAACGGCTGAGTAACACGTAAGCAACCTGCCCTCCAGTGGGGGATAACCCCTCGAAAGAGGGGCTAATACCGCATGCGTTCCCGGAGGGAAGCTCTCCGGGAGGAAAGCCTTCGGGCGCTGGAGGAGGGGCTTGTGGCCTATCAGGTAGTTGGTGGGGTAACGGCCTACCAAGCCTACGACGGGTAGCTGGTCTGAGAGGATGATCAGCCAGACGGGGACTGAGACACGGTCCCGACTCCTACGGGAGGCAGCAGCGAGGAATCTTGCGCAATGGGCGAAAGCCTGACGCAGCAACGCCGCGTGGGGGAAGAAGGCTTTCGAGTCGTAAACCCCTTTTGCAGGGGAAGAAGATCTGACGGTACCCTGCGAATAAGCCACGGCTAACTACGTGCCAGCAGCCGCGGTAATACGTAGGTGGCAAGCGTTGTTCGGATTTATTGGGCGTAAAGGGCGTGTAGGCGGTTCATTAAGTTCGGGGTGAAATCTCTCGGCTCAACTGGGAGGGATCCTCGGATACTGGTGGACTAGAGGGGGGCAGAGGAAGGTGGAATTCCCGGAGTAGCGGTGAAATGCGTAGATACCGGGAGGAACACCGGTGGCGAAGGCGGCCTTCTGGGCCTACCCTGACGCTGAGGCGCGAAAGCGTGGGGAGCAAACCGGATTAGATACCCGGGTAGTCCACGCCCTAAACGGTGGACACTAGGTGTGGGGGGTATCGACCCCCTCCGTGCCGCAGCTAACGCTTTAAGTGTCCCGCCTGGGAAGTACGGCCGCAAGGCTAAAACTCAAAGGAATTGACGGGGGCCCGCACAAGCGGCGGAGCGTGTGGTTTAATTCGATGCAACGCGAAGAACCTTACCAGGGTTTGACATGCCGGAAGTAGGAACCCGAAAGGGCGACGACCCGTAAAGCCCGGGAGCCGGCACAGGTGCTGCATGGCTGTCGTCAGCTCGTGCCGTGAGGTGTTGGGTTAAGTCCCGCAACGAGCGCAACCCCTGTCGTCAGTTAAACCTCTCTGGCGAGACCGCTGCGCTTAACGCAGAGGAAGGCGGGGATGACGTCAAGTCAGCATGGCCCTTACGCCCTGGGCTACACACACGCTACAATGGACGGTACAATGGGTTGCCAAGGCGCGAGCCGGAGCTAATCCCCCAAAGCCGTCCCCAGTTCAGATTGCAGGCTGCAACTCGCCTGCATGAAGGCGGAGTCGCTAGTAACTGCCGGTCAGCACACGGCGGTGAATACGTTCCCGGGCCTTGTACACACCGCCTGTCACGTCATGGAAGCTGGCAGCACCTAAAGTCGCTGGGCCAACCCTTCGGGGAGGCAGGCGCCTAGGGTGAGGTTGGTAACTGGGACGAAGTCATAACAAGGTAGCCGTACGGGAACGTGCGGCTGGATCACCTCCTTTCTAGGGAGATAGCACATCTCCTAGGTCGATCGATGTGCCTTTCGGGGCCATCGCCAAAGGCTCACCTTTTCCTTCCGCTATTCAGAGGTTAAGGGGCCATTAGCTCAGCAGGTTAGAGCGCGGTCCTGATAAGACCGAGGTCCCTGGTTCGAATCCAGGATGGCCCACCAGAGTGGGCCGTTGGTTGGGGCCGTAGCTTAGCTGGGAGAGCGCCGCCTTTGCACGGCGGAGGTCGGGGGTTCGAATCCCCCCGGCTCCACCAGCCAGGGCGGTTGGTCAGAAAAGGGGTTTTGGGAAATTCGCCAAGCCTTGACAACAACTAAATAGACAGTAGACTAGGGCTGATGCAGACCGAACGGTCGGCTGACAGCATCAGGCCGACCGTTTTGCATGACAAGACAGCCCGGGTGGTAAGCCACCCAAAAGCACCTTAACAAAAGAACAGAGGAGCACCTTCAAGAACCCCTTGTGACAGGAGTGAGGGGTCGGTCAAGATCTTAAGGGCGCGTGGTGGATGCCTAGGCGCTGGGGGCCGATGAAGGGCGCGGCAAGACTGCGAAAGGCCTCGGTAAGCTGTCGTGCCAGCTAAGCCGGGGATGCCCGAATGGGGAAACCCGGTCCGCAGGCAATGGCGGGCCATCTCCACCTTGAAGTGGAGAGGGGAACCGGGGGAACTGAAACATCTTAGTACCCCGAGGAAAAGAGACTATTGCCCTAGTAGCGGCGAGCGAACGGGGAAAAGCCCAAACCGCAGGGGAAATAACGGCCCACAGGCTTTTATGCCCCTGGGGGGTTGTAAGGCAGCGATGGGGGGCTCTGTGGGGCCCCCAGGGAGTTACCAAGCTCACCCCTAGCCGAAGGACCCTGGAAGGGGCCACCGTAGAGGGCGAACGTCCCGTAGGCGAAAGGGGATGAGCCTCCCGGGTCGCTGACCTTGAGTACCACGGGACACGAGAAATCCTGTGGGAAGCAGGGGGGACCACCCTCCAAGGCTAAATACCCCCAGCGACCGATAGTGAACCAGTACCGTGAGGGAAAGGTGAAAAGCACCCCGGAAGGGGAGTGAAAAGTCCCTGAAACCACGTGCTCACAAGCCGTCGGAGCCCTGAGCTTGTCGAAGGGTAACGGCGTGCCTATCGAAGAATGAGCCGGCGAGTAAGTCTTGGTGGCCTGGTTAAGCAAGGCAACTTGCGGAGCCGTAGCGAAAGCGAGTCTGAACAGGGCGCCCAATTGGTCGCCAGGATTTGACCCGAAACCGGGTGAGCTACCCATGGCCAGGGTGAAGCGGGGTTAAGTCCTCGTGAAGGCCCGAACCATTTAGGGTTGCAAACCTACTGGATGAGCTGTGGGTAGAGGTGATATGCCAAGCGAACCCGGAGATAGCTGGTTCTCCCCGAAATGCATTGAGGTGCAGCCTCAGGGAAGTGTCCTGGAGGTAGGGCACTGGATGGGCTAGGGGGCAAAAAGCTTACCAAACTCAACCAAACCACCAATGCCAGGACATCGACCCCTGGGAGTGAGTCCGTGGGGGATAAGCTTCACGGTCGAGAGGGAAACAACCCAGACCACCGGCTAAGGTCCCTAAGTTTGCGGGCTAAGTGGAGAAGGATGTGGGGCGGCCCAGACAGCCAGGAGGTTGGCTCAGAAGCAGCCATCCTTTAAAGAGTGCGTAACAGCTCACTGGTCGATGCTGGCCCGCGCCGAAAATGTAACGGGGCTCAAGCCCGCCACCGAAGCCGTGGGATGTGTCCCCTTGGGGATGCATCGGTAGGGGAGCGTTCCGTCCAGCGGCTGAAGTCTCGCTGTAAGGCAGGGATGGAGCGGACGGAAGTGAGAATGCCGGCATGAGTAGCGTCAGGTGGGGGAGGATCCCACCCACCGAAAGCCTAAGGTTTCCTACGCAAGGTTCATCCGCGTAGGGTTAGTCGGGCCTAAGCCTAAGGGGAAGACCCGATGGCGATGGACAGCCGGTTATTATTCCGGCACCACCGCCCGATGCGTTTGAGGCCGCGGGGTGACCCAGGAGGGTAGGTTGAGCGCGCCAACTGGACAGGGCGCGTCCCTGACCCGTAGGCGTCTGGGGAGAGGCAAATCCCTCCCCAGGTCAAGCGGAGGGGTTGGGGGGAGTAGAGACTTCGGTCAAAGCGACTCGGCTGAGCCCACGCTGGCCAGAAAAGCCTCGCCGCCGAGCTAGGGCGGTGCCCGTACCGCAAACCGACACTGGTAGGCTGGGGTAAGTGCCCTAAGGTGGACGAGTGATCCCTCGTTAAGGAACTCGGCAAATTGACCCCGTAACTTCGGGAGAAGGGGTGCCCCTGAGGGTGAAGGAGCTAGCATCCGGAGCACCTCGGGGGCCGCAGATAACAGGCCCGGACGACTGTTTAACAAAAACACAGGTCTCTGCTAAGGGGAAACCCTAAGTATAGGGGCTGACACCTGCCCAGTGCCGGAAGGTTAAGGAGAGGAGTCACGGGGTACCCCACAAGGTCTTTGGTCTTGTGGGGGCCCAATAAGCCCCAAACCGAAGCCCCGGTGAACGGCGGCCGTAACTATAACGGTCCTAAGGTAGCGAAATTCCTTGTCGGGTAAGTTCCGACCCGCACGAAAGGTGTCACGAGCTGGGCACTGTCTCGACGAGGGGCTCGGCGAAATTGCAATGCCCGTGAAGATGCGGGCTACCCGCCACAAGACAAAAAGACCCCGTGGAGCTTTACTGCAGCTTGGCGCTGGAGGTGGGCTAATGATGCGTAGGATAGGTGGGAGGCTGGGAAATCGCCCTTTCGGGGGTGGTGGAGCCGACCTTGAAATACCACTCTTCCTTGGCTTGCCTCCTAACCCGGCGAAATGCCGGGGACAGCGTCTGGTGGGCAGTTTGACTGGGGCGGTCGCCTCCCAAAAAGTAACGGAGGCGCCCAAAGGTTCCCTCAGGGTGGATGGAAATCA
>DAOUDQ010000111.1:0-5974 GCA_034431045.1 Dehalococcoidia bacterium
TAGCCACGGCCTGGAATACAAGCTGGCCGTCTGGGAAGCCCTGGAGCAGAGGCTCGGTCGCCAGCAGATGCAGGGACAAGTACTCGACCTGAGGTTCGGCGATAGGCCCTCCCTTCGCTGAAAGGGGAGAGAGAGATGTATCGTAACGGCAACTTCGCCGCCGTCGATGTGGGCAGCACCAAGGTGTGCACCCTGGTGGGCGAGCTGACGCCCGAGGGGGAGATGCACATCGTGGGGGTGGGCATTTCTCCCACCGCCGGCATAAACAGAGGGATGGTGGACAACATCCAGCAGGCCACCGAGTCCATCCTCAACTCGGTGGAGAAGGCCGAGAGGTCCAGCGGCACGCGCATCGTCTCGGCCCAGGTGAGCATCAGCGGCAGCCACATCAACTGCATGATTAACCGCGCCGTCGTGGCCATCCCCGGCCGCAACCGACCCATCGGGCCGGAGGATGTGGCGCGAGTCCTAGAGGCGGCAGAGGCCATCAGCATCCCCAGCGACCGTCAGGTGCTGCACGTCATCCCCCGCTACTTCGTGGTGGACGGCCAGGAGCACGTTAGCGACCCCGTGGGGATGCACGGCCAGCGCCTGGACGTGGAGACGCTCATCCTCACTGGTAGCGTGTCCGCCATCCAGAACCTCACCAAGTGCATGGAGGGAGCGGGGGTTCAGGTGGAAGATCTGGTGCTGAGCTCCCTGGCCAGCGCCGAAGCCGTGCTAGAGGAAGAAGAGAAGCGGCAGGGAGTGGCCCTGGCCGATGTCGGCGGTGGCACCACCGGCGTTTGTGTGTTTGCCGAGGGCACCCCCTTCCATACCGCCATCCTGCCGGTGGGCGGTTATCACCTCACCCACGATCTGGTGGCCGGCCTTAGGGCACCCTTCGACGCCGCAGAGGAGGCCAAGACCCTCTACGGTCACGCCATCCCCAGCACCATCGATTCCGAGGAGATGGTAGAGATCGACACCTTCGGTGCCGATAGGCGAAAGTCCGTCTCCCGCCGTCGCCTGAGCGAGATTCTCCAGGCCCGCGTGGAGGAGGTTCTGGAGATGATCTATATGGACGTGCGGCGGGCCGGCTACGATGAGCTGCTGGCCGCCGGCCTCGTCCTCAGCGGCGGCTCGGCCAACCTGCCGGGCGTGGACGCTCTGGCCGAACAGGTGCTACGGATGCCGGCTCGCGTCGGGGTGCCGCGCGGCCTCTACGGCCTATCGGACATTCTCGCCAATCCGGCCTATGCCACCGGCGTGGGGCTCCTCCACTGGGCCCTGCACGAGAAGCAGCCAGACGGGCACAGGCGCAGGCCAGGCGAGAAGGCCCGCGCCTCTCCTCGGGCGTGGCTACGTGGCATTGGTCGCTGGTTCAGGTTTCTTTTGCCTCAGTAGCGACCGAAACAGACGGATAGGGGCAGCACAAAAGGGGAAAGGAGGCAAAGGTGGCGAACAGGACAGACACTGAAGGCCTGCCACCCATCAAGGTGGTGGGAGTGGGCGGCGCCGGTTGCAACGCCGTAAACCGCATGATCGAGGCCGGCGTGAGGGGCGTACAGTTCGTGGGCATCAACACCGATAGCCAGGCCCTGATGCGCTGCGAGGCGGAGTCGCGGCTGCGCATCGGCGAGCGGCTAACCAAGGGCCTGGGCGTAGGCGGCGACGCTGATAGGGGCCAGCGAGCCGCCGAAGAGAGTCGCGACGAAATCCTGGAGGCGGTGCGAGGTTCCGACATGGTGTTCATCACCGCTGGCATGGGCGGTGGCACCGGCACCGGTGCCGCTCCCATCGTCGCCGAGACAGCCAGGGAGGCGGGTACCCTAACCGTAGCCGTGGTGACCAGACCCTTCTCATTCGAGGGCTCGCGCCGCCGCCTTCAGGCTGAAGATGGCATCTCCATGCTGCGGGACCGGGTCGACACCCTTATCGTCATCCCCAACGACCGCCTGCTCTCCATCTGCGACCAGAAGACCAGCCTCGGCGAGGCCTTTCGGGTGGCCGACGACATCCTCCGTCAGGGGATTCAGGGCATCTCCGAGCTGATCACCACACCCGGCGACATCAACCTGGACTTCGCCGACGTGCGGCGGATCATGAGCGAGGCCGGCCCCGCCCTGATGGCCATCGGCCGCGCCGCTGGCGAAAACCGAGCACCGGAGGCCGCCAGGGCAGCCATCAGCAGCCCCTTGCTGGACATCAGCATCCACGGAGCTCGCGGCGTGCTGTTCAACTTCACCGCCTCCACCAACCTCGGCCTGCACGAGCTGAACATGGCCGCCCAGGTTATCGCCGAGGTAGTGGACCCTGACGCCGAGATCATCTTCGGCACCGCCACCGACCCCGACATGGGCGATGAGGTTCAGATGACCCTCATCGCTGTCGGCTTCGCCACGCCGGAGCTTTACGAGGAGCCTACGCGAGAGGAGAGGCTGCGCCAGCTCAAAGCGGAATCTCTGCAGCAAGGCATAGTCGATACGGAACTACCAAGTTTTTTGCGTCGCCCGGTGGTCAGCCGCTAAAAGGCAACGGCTCACCGGGCGACGGACACTGAATAACTCTGGGGCTTCTACCACCAGCTCCACGGGGCAGCGGGCTTGGCCGGGGCTAAATAAGCCCGCTGCCCCTTTTTCACCCACCACGCCCTAACCACAACATGTTGAGCCTAAACCCTTGACATCCCCAACATATTGTGGTATTGTAATGCTTGTCCCTGCCCACGTGGCTCGCCTCCAGTGGACTGGGCAGAGACGGGAGGTGGTTACGATGTCTCGAGCAGGTGGAATTCGACTCGGTCTTCCGCTGGATTCGCGAGGCCTTCTCCGGAGGGAGTGCCCGCAGTGCCGTCGCCAGTTCAAAGTCGCCCTTTTCGGAGACGGCGCGGAGCTGTCGCCTGACAAGACACTCACGTGTCCGTATTGCGGCGCGGCTCGGCCGAGGGATCAGTTCTTGACCAAGGAGCAGGCCAGACACGCCACTGAAGCCGTTAGTGCGGGAGTGGTGGGACCGTTGCTTGACCAGCTCGCGAGGAATCTCGAGAGGATGAGCCAGCCGGGCTCCCCGGTGCGGTTCGAGACAAAGCGGTCGGCGAAGCGGCCACTCCGAAGATTAACCGAGCGCGACGATATGGAGGCCAGGCAGTGCGGTGGGTGCCGGTTCAGCTTCGCGATCGCGACAGCACATGAAGGGCCTCTGCGATGCCCTGCTTGCGAGGAAACGCAATAGGCGCAAGAACGTGAAGTGCCCCTATTGCGGCTTTGAGGACTCTAAGGTGACCGACTCGCGGGCCATGGAGGGCGGCATCCGCCGCCGCCGCGAGTGCCTCTCCTGCGGCCAGCGCTTCACCACCGCCGAGCGCGTGGAGCTGGGCGGCCTGGTGGTGGTGAAGAAGGACGGCCGCCGCGAGGAGTTCTCGCGGGAGAAGATCCTGCTGGGCGTGCGCAAGGCTTGCGAGAAGCGCCCCATACCGCACGGGTCCGTCGAGGCCCTGGTGGACGACGTGGAGACGCAGGTCTACGCCCAGGGCAAGGCGGAGGTGCCCACCAGCCTCGTCGGCGAGCTGGTGATCGAGCGCCTGCGCGAGCTGGACGAGGTGGCCTACATCCGCTTCGCCAGCGTCTATCGCGCCTTCCGCGACATGGACGACCTGAAGGAGGAGCTGGCCGCCCTGGAGCAAAACCGCTCCCAGCCAGCGGCCGCCACCACCGGCCAGCTACCGCTGCTGCCGGAGGAGGCCCTGGAGGGGCTTCCCGCCCGCCGACGCGGACGAGGGCGGGTCGCGCGATTGCAGGCGGATCGACAGCCCGCCGCCGGCCGCAGCGGACGGGCCCGCCGGGCACGATAGCGTATCGACCCAACAACGAGGGCAAGAGGGAGAGTTTGCCATGACCACCACATCCGACCGCAGCCGAATGCTCAAGCAGCGCACGCCCGTCGCCCTTTCCCAGAACGCCCGCCTGGTGCTCGAGCGACGCTATGTGGCCAAGGACGACAGCGGCAAGCCCATCGAGTCGCCGGAGGAAATGTTCGCCCGCGTGGCCCACAGCGTCGCCCAGGCCGAGCTCTCCTACAAGGCCCTGGGCGACCCCCTGGACGTGGCCCTGTGGGAGGAGCGTTTCTATGACCTTATGGCCTCCCTGGAGTTCCTCCCCAACTCCCCCACCCTCATGAACGCCGGCCGCGAGCTCCAGCAGCTCTCCGCCTGCTTCGTCCTGCCGGTGGTGGACTCCATCGACGGCATCTTCGAGAGCATCAAGCACACCGCCCTCATCCATAAGTCGGGCGGCGGCACCGGCTTCGCCTTCAGCCGCCTCCGCCCCGAGGGCGACCGCGTCCAGAGCACCATGGGCGTGGCTTCAGGGCCGGTCTCCTTCATGAGGGTTTTCGACTCGGCCACTGAGGCCATCAAGCAGGGGGGAACCCGTCGCGGCGCCAACATGGCCATCCTCTCCGTCACCCACCCCGACATCGAGAGGTTCATCACCATGAAGGCCGACATGGTCAGCCTCACCAACTTCAACATCTCGGTGGCGGTGAGCGAGAGCTTCATGCAAGCGGTAGAGAAGGATCGCGACTACGAGCTGATCAACCCCCACACCGGCCAGGTGGTAGGCAAGCGCAGCGCCCGTCGCATCTTCCAGATGATGGTGGAGAACGCCTGGGCCAACGGTGACCCCGGCATCGTCTTCATCGACCGCATCAACCGCGACAACCCTACGCCCAACCTGGGGATGATCGAGGCCACCAACCCCTGCGGCGAGCAGCCCCTTCTGCCCTACGAGTCCTGCAACCTGGGCTCGATCAACCTCTCCAGGTTCGTGAAAGAAGATGGCGGCCGCAGCGCGGTCGACTGGGAGCGCCTGGCCAGGGTGGTGCCCCTGTGCGTCCGCTTTCTGGACAACGTCATCGACGTCAACCGCTACCCCATCCGCGAGATCGAGGAGGCCACCAGGCTCACCCGCAAGGTGGGCCTGGGGGTGATGGGCTTCCACGACCTCCTCCTCCAGCTACGCATCCCCTACGACTGCGAGGAGGCCCTGAAGCTGGGCGAGCAGCTCATGCAGTTCATCCAGGAGAAGGCCAACCAGGCCTCCATCGCCCTGGGGGTGGAACGAGGCGTCTTCAACGCCTGGGACGGCAGCATCTACGGCCATTCCTCCGGCGACGGCTCCCGCTACCGCAACGCCTCCCGCACCACCGTGGCCCCCACGGGCACCCTCTCCATCATCTCCGACTGCTCTTCGGGCATCGAGCCCCTGTACGCCCTCGCCTTCCAGCGAACGCACTACCTCGACCCCAAGCGCCCCAGCACCGGCACCCGCCTAGTCGAGGTCAACCGCTATTTCACCCAGGTGGCCAAGGAGGAGGACTTCTACTCCGACGACCTGATCGAGCACCTGGCGGCCGGCGGTCGCCTGGCCGACCGGCCGGAGGTTCCCGATTGGGTGAAGAAGGTGTTCGTCACCGCCCACGACATCGCCCCCCAGTGGCACGTGCGCATGCAGGCCGCCTTCCAGCATCACACCGACAACGCCGTGTCCAAGACCATCAACTTCCCCTTCGAGGCCAGCCAGCAGGACGTGGCCGAGGCCTACTGGCTCGCCTACCGCGAGGGCTGCAAGGGCATCACCGTCTACCGCGACGGCTGCCGCGAGATGCAGGTTCTGGCCCACACCACCCTCAATCTGAAGGGCCCGGAGCAGGAGCCGGAGGATGGAGAGCAGGCCGCCCCCGCAGAGAAGCGCCCCGGCCCCTACCGCGAGCGTCTGCCCGACGAGCGCCAGTCCATCACCCACAAGTTCGCCGTGGGCGAGCAGGAGGGCTATCTGACCGTCGGCCTGTACGAGGACGGCCGCCCGGGGGAGATATTCGTGAAGATCGCCAAGGAGGGCTCGACGGTGTCCGGCCTCATGGATGCCATGGCCCTGCTGACATCGGTCTCCATGCAGTACGGCCTGCCCCTGGAGGACATCGCCCGCAAGCTGAA
>DAOUDQ010000112.1:0-9137 GCA_034431045.1 Dehalococcoidia bacterium
CTTCTTCTATCGCCTCCTGCCGCGGCTTCCGCGGGGAAAGTGCACGGTATCCGGCTTTCGGGTCGACGTGTACGGGGAGCAGGACGGCCGTCAGGCGCACCGCTGGTACACCTGCGTAGGGCGGATGAAGTGCATCACCAGCATCCCCGCGGCGCTGGGGGCGGTGATGCTGGCCCAGGGGGAGATCACCGAGCGGGGCGCCTTCGCCCCGGAGGCGGTTATCGACCCCGAGCCTTTCCTGGCCGCGCTGGACCCGCTGGGCGTGAAGATCGAGGAGCACGAGGGGTAGAAGCGCTCTCGTTTCTCCGCTGAACATGAGTCGGCGGGCCGCGCAGGCCGGAGAGCGGCGCTGAAATGCCAGTGGGGGAAGAGGTGGCCCTCCAGCAACTCCGGGCCAGGTTCCGCGGTGCCCTGCTGGGCGTCGCGGTGGGCGACGCCCTCGGCGCGCCGTTCGAGGGAGCGGGCGCCGTCCGTCCGCGCGAGCTGCAGCGGCTGGAACGGGAGACTGGCCCGCTCCGCTACACCGACGACACCCACATGACCATAGGCATGGCGGAGTCGCTGGTCGAACGGCGCGGATTTGATGGCGCCCACATGGCCGCTGTGTTTGCCCGGAATTTCGCGGCAGAGCCGTGGCGAGGCTACGGGGCCGGGCCACCTCAGGTGTTCCGGCTGATCGAGCGGGGCGTCCCGTGGGACCAGGCCGGCCGTGCCCTGTTCGGCGGGTCCGGCTCCTTCGGCAACGGGGCTGCGATGCGCGTGGCGCCGGCAGCGCTCCTGGCCTTCCGCGACCTGGAGCAGGTAGCCTGGCTCGCGCGCCAGACGGCGGTCATCACCCATGCCCACGAGCTGGGGCTGGAGGGCGCGGTGCTCCAGGCGTCCGCCATTGCCCTGCTCCTCCAACATCCCCCGGGCATCCCATTGGACGGCCGCGCTTTCCTTGACCCGCTGCGTGCCCAGATGCGGACACCACGCTACCTCCGGAAGCTCGAGCGCATCCAGGCGCTCTTGCCCGACTGTCCCCGCGGAGAGGTCATCGCCCAGCTAGGCAATGGGATCGAGGCCTACGAGGCCGTGCCCGCGGCGCTCTACGCTTTCCTGCGCCAAGCCGGGTCTTTCCCGGAGGTGGTCGCTTACGCCATCAGCCTGGGCGGCGACACGGACACCATCGCCTCCATGGCCGGCGCTCTCGCCGGGGCCCACCTGGGGGAGCAGGCCATCCCGGCGGTGTGGTGTGAGCGGGTGGAGGGCGCCAGACGACTGCGGGAGCTGGCCGACGCCCTGCTGCTTCTGGCAACGGGCGAGGCGCCATCCGCTGCCTGAGGCCCCTGAGCGCGGATGGTCACGGTCGCCAGAACCCCGCCTTTCCATCCTCGGCGGATCGCGCTATCCTGCCTTTGTGATCGAAATCGACGGCAGCCAAAAGTCCGGTAGCGGCACCATTGTGCGGAGCGCCTTGACTCTGGCGGCGCTTCTGGGCGAGCCGCTCCACCTGTACAACATTCGCGCTAAGCGACCGAAGCCTGGCCTCAGAGCTCAACACCTCACAGCCGCCCGGGCCATCGCCGAGCTGACCGATGCCTCTTTGGAAGGGGCGACGCTAGGTTCGAGCGAGATCTGGTTTCGTCCGGCAAAGGTTGCCAGGGGCGGCAGCTATTCCTGGGACATTGGCAGCGCCGGCTCCACCACCATGATGGCCATGACCCTCCTCCCCTTCGCCTGCTTCGCCGAGCGTCCCTGCACCTTCCGGCTGAAAGGCGGGCTCTTCCAGGACTTTGCCCCCTCCGCCTACCACACGCAGCGCCTCCTCCTGCCCACCCTGGCGCGCATGGGCGTCCGGGCCGAGCTACGGATAGTTCGACCGGGCTACGTCCCTAAGGATGCCGGCATCATCGAGGTGAGCGTGAAGCCACTCAGGGGCAAGATTGGCGCCCTTTCCCTACCTCCCCGTCGGGGGCCGGTGCGACGCATCTCGGGAGTGGCCCTCTGCTCCCACCTTCAGGAGCGACGCGTCAGCGAACGCATGGCTGCTCGCTGCGCTCAGGTCTTGGAACGACACGGCCATCGTGTGGACTTTGAGCATCTGTACGACACTACAGCCGTGCAGGCCGGTGCGGCCCTGGCTGTCTTTGCCGAGACCGCAGACGGCTGCCTTTTCGGTTCCGACCGGGCAGGAGCTCCCCGGCGCACCTCAGAGGCCATTGGCGAATACGTTGCCCGCTCTCTGCTGGAAGACCTCGACAGCGGAGCGTCCGTTGACCGCTATTTGGCCGACCAACTGGTGGTCTACGGCGTTCTGGCCGACGGGGTCAGCCATTACTCGGTCCCTACCCTGACAGAGCACTTGGAGACGAACCTCTGGCTGGCCAAAACGGTCCTGGGGGCGGACGCGCAGGTCAGCGACCACTCCATCCGCATTGAGGGCGTCGGCTTCTCCCGCCCGCGCTGAGCACCTGGCGGCCGTTCCCTGTCGCCGTCACGACCAGGAGGAGCCGCGAGAGAGTCTGTAGCCGACCCTGTGGGATGCTAAGAGACTGGGCCCCCAGATCACCTCATACAGGCGCACCGAGTCCTCGAACCCCCGTAGGGCTACCTTGCCCCGGTCCGCGAACAAGAAGCCCTTGCCCGCGGCCGGTTCCTTGACGACGCATCCGGTTGCAACTGGCAGGGCGGGATGACATGGTTCCGCGTTTAGCTGGAGTTGAAGCAACTAGGGCGCCGTGATCTTTGCCGCAGATTCTGTGCGCAATCTTATTGACAAGTGGCTGCAATTGGTGTATAGTCCTGCCATTATTATGTGAACAATCTCACTGGAGACTGTCCGGCCGGGGCGGTGGTGGCCTACTGGCACAGGATGCTTCTGGGTCTCGGGGCGGCCATGAGGAATCAGCGGCGGTCTGTCGCCGATTATTATTTCGGAGGAGTCAACTAGGCGACGAGGAGGACGAGGGGGATACCCAGACAAACAGAAAAAGCCCGGCGACCGGGATCGCCGGGCCTAGCAAGCGGGCGGCGGTCACCACCCCTCGCCACGTGTATTGTAGGAAATAGTGTGGCATCGCGCAAGCTGACGAACGGCAAAAACTTGCAGGACGAGCGTCTCCGAGAAGATCGCCGAAGGGAGGTGATGCGGGAGGCTGAAGCGAGGTTGGGGAGGCAAGGAGGATGATTCGTTTCGGGAAGGAGGATCCAATGAAAGTCGCAGGCAAGGTGATACTGGCGATCGTCCTGATCCTGCCGCTGATGGTCGGTGGGTTGTCGGTCAGGGCAGCCGATGAGGCAGAAATAGAGGCCGCGGTCGAGAGCGGCCTCACGTGGTTAGCGAGCGAGCAACAGTCAGACGGGTGCTGGTACGGCATGTCAACCCCGGCGGACACCGGCCTAGCAGTCCTCAAGTTCGAGGAGAGGGCCAGGGATCTGGGGCTCGACCCCTTTGACCCGCTCTATCAGTACAGCGCCCATGTGGAGAACGGCCTGAACTGCATATTCTCCATGCTCAGCACGGATGGCGTCTTTGTGTGGGCTCCCGGGCCCCAGGTGTACAATACGGGGATTGACATGATGGCCCTAGCCGCCAGCGCCAATCCCGGCAGGATTGTGACCGCTCCCGGTCCGGTCATGGGCTGGACGTACGAGGCTGTGCTCGAGGGCATGCTGGACTGGATGGAAGACGCCCAGGCCGACGGCGGGTGCGAGATCGGCGGCTGGTCGTACGGCCCGAACGAACCAAGGTCCGACAACTCCTGTAGCGGCTACGCTACGCTGGGAATCGGCTTCGCCATCTCTCCCGCCTATGGCTTCGGGCTGACGGTGGACCCCAACGTCCTGATGAAGCTGGACACCTTCATTAGCAACGTCCAGCACCCCGACAGCGGGGGTTCGGGCTACAACCCCTGCGGGCCCGACCCGGGCAATATCCTCAGGACAGGGAACCTTCTGTACGAGATGCACCTGGTGGGAAGACCTCTAGCCGACCCGACAGTGCAGGCGGCCAAAGGCTTCATTGAGAACAACTGGAACGCCCTGTGCGACCCTGGCTGGCAGGACTACTACCAGGCGATGTTCACCATGATGAAGGGGCTGGAAGCCTACAACATCCAGACTCTTGCCGTCGGCGACTGGTTCGACGAGGTTTCGACGTACATCGTCGACCATCAGAACCTGGACGGCTCCTGGGGCCCGGGCTGCGGCTTTGGCGCGGGGGACCTTGTTCTGGAAACGTCCTGGGCGCTCTTGACCCTGGAGAGGGTGGTTCCGCCGTATGAGGTGGAGATCGATATCAAGCCGGGCAGCTACCCCAACTCGATCAACCTCAAGAGCAAGGGCGTCATCCCGGTGGCCATCCTCACCAGCGAGGACTTCGACGCCGCCACCGTGGACCCAGAGACAGTGGTGTTCGCCGACGCCTCGCCCGTCCACTACGCCGTTGAGGACGTGGACTACGACGGCGACTATGACCTGATCCTGCACTTCCGCACGCAGGAGACGAGCATAGCGTCTGGTGACACGGAGGCTTGCCTGATAGGCGAGACCTACGACGGCGTGTCCATCGTGGGCTGCGATTCGGTGAGAACCCTGCACTAAAGGGGCAGACCCGCGTAACTGACAGGAAGGGCCTCCGACCGACAGGAGGCCCTTCCTTCATTCTTGATCAGTGTTTGCCCAGGACCCAGTGGGCCAACAAGTCCCTTTTGGCATAGGCGCTTGCTACACCAGAAGGCGGTGGCTTGAGTAGGTCTGCCTGACGCTGCCCGGCCCTTCCCTAGCGAGACCCTGGCCGCTCTCCTAGTGGCCAAGCGGCGCGTCGTTGAAGCCCATTGCGACGACGCTAGTCTGATCGCCCGGGACAATTACAACCCCAACGTTCCCTCTGCTGCAGGACGACGCCGTCAGACCGGCGAAGCCGGGGGTTGACGCGAAGAAGTTAATACTATATAATGTGTCTAAACTGTCAGCAGGATGATCCTAGGAGAGAACAATGACGGAGAACGTATGGACTGTCCGCCTTGGCGGTTGGAGCCTGGCTTTCCGCTACGTGGACGTTATCGTGCCCTTCGCCTTTCTTCTGCGCCTCGCTATGGGCTGGATCTTCGTCTGGTCGGGGTTCGACAAGTTGCTGGGCGACTGGACATCGGCAGGCTTCTTGGTCAACGCCACCAAGGGCCCTCTGGAGGGCTGGTTCATGGATCTGGGAACGAACAGCGCGGCCGTCGATGTCATCGATGGGCTGGTCATCTGGGGCCAGATCCTCATTGGCATCGCCCTGATCCTGGGCGTCGTCACCCGTTTCAGCCTGTTTTGGGCCGGGGCGATGATGTTCATGTTCTACATCGCCCAGTTTCCGCCGGCGCACAACCCGTTCCTGGATGAGCACATCGTCTACATCGGGGTGTTTCTCCTTCTGGGTGCGCTGGGGGCGGGCCGCATTCTCGGCCTGGACGCGCTCATAGAGAACCTGCCTTTCGTGCGCCGGATTCGGGGCGCTGAGTACTTCTTGGGATGAACCAGACCAGAGCGCCGGTAGAGACGACGGCACCGGGAGCAGCAGCCCGCGGGAGGCCGACAAGAGAATCAGGCGTCAGGCAAAGGGAAGCGCTATACTCACTGGAGGAAAGGTGTAGGCGTTCCTACCGCTGGGAGTTGCCCCGCGTACGCCTGTAGCGTCGACATCAGCGACGGAGCCGAAGAAGAGGCGCGCTATGCATGGGGGAGAGTTGAGGAAGCTGTACCGCTATCTGCTACTCGGGGCGGCGACTGTTATGGTTATGGCTGCCGCTCTGATGCCGTCGGCTGGCTTGGCCACCAGCGCAGGCGGCGCGGATTCGATGGCTCCGGCCGCCGCTGACACGCTCCAGGATCTGCCGGCCGATCCTGGAGCCGTCGGCGTGGCAGGTTGGCCTGCCAGTCCGGCCGTCGATCCCGACGAGGATTGCTGTGACGATGGTCATATGTGGGGCTGGGGTGTCGGCTGGTGGTGGGTGCTCATGCCGATAGGGATGATCATCTTCTGGGGCGGCATCGTCGCGCTCATCGTCTGGGCGATTCGCCAGTTCACTGAAGGTCGTGGCGGCAAGGGTGACGCCATCGATATCGCCAGGGCCCGCTATGCCCGCGGGGAGATCTCGCGCGAAGAGTTCGACCAGATCCGCCGTGATCTGGCCTAGGCTGCAAACTTTCCGCAGGAAGTGCGGTGTGGCCGCTGCTGGTGCCGAAAGGGTTAGGCCTAGATCTGGTCGATGTGTGTTCTTACCGTCCCTCCCGTAGGCGGTCGTCAAGCCTGGCTCCTCGACGACTGTTTGGTTGCCAGCGGGACGGTCAGAGCTTCGATGGGGAGAGGCGCGCCAGCTTCAGGTAGTCCCTACCTCAGTCACCACCTCCGGGCGTAGCAGGCGCCTGCGGTGAGAGCGACCAGCGCCGCTGTTGGTGAGAGGGGCCTCGCCGAGGCTGTTACACATGGAGAGAGGGCCTTCGGACGCGGGGAAACCGTCGGTCACAACAGCCGTCGGCGGGCCCCGGTAGGGGCGGGGAAGCCGTTGGCTGACCGCATGACCTGCGCCGATTGACCTCAACGGTAGACTCGCAGGACACTCCCATACGATGGGTCCGGCCCAACCTCGGCCATGGCTTGTGTTACTGCCTCTTCTATCGTGAGTCCGTCGGTCAATAGATGCTGCAGCAGACGTTCCGTTACGGTGTCCGTGTGTTGGGGTGACACCAGTCCATCCCAGGCCACAACGGCGTTCGCGCCCTTTTGCACGAAGGCTTCGGCGATAGTATCGGACTTTAGGCCATCGCAACCCATGATTATGATTGTCGTGCCTGGAAAGTCGCCTTTCATGCTTGACTTGATGAAGCCCGGCATTATGCCAAAGTATTGCGGGCCGCCTTCGTAGTACGAGACCCTGCTTAGCCGCCGTTTCTCCAGCTCCTTCCGGTACCATGCCTTGTTATACGAGTCGGACGTGAAGAGGGTCACCCAGTCTGCTGGCCGGTCACCGACTCTACCCAGCGCCGAGTGGACTCGAAGGATGAGCAGCTCATGACCCCAGCTGGGAAGATGTCGGTAGAACTCCACCGTTACTTGTTCGCCCGGGTAGTAGTCGACGGCATATCCGGCTTGCTCCAGTAGCTCGGTGGCTGTTTCGGCGAAGGCGGGATTAGGCTGTCTGAGGCTGAGGTGGTCCACTATGGCTGCTCTAGGCCCAGCGGCGGAGTCAGTTATTGTCGGAGCTGCCGGCTGCTGATCTGGGTGATCTGAGCGGTAGAAGCTGAGGAAGGTAAGTACGACTATGGGGATCAGAATGGCAGCAGCGACAAGGATTGCGATCCTGTCCCGCAGACCGCCGCTGCCCTTCGCCCGACCGGCGGCGCCCTCCTGCGCCTGGGGGGCCGCCCGCTTGCTGAAGCGTCGCTTCGCCTTCCTGCTCATCGCGTCGGATTCATTGAGCGCCCGCTCGACATTTTCACAGATGACCTTCCGGTTGGCAAGGAGCCGCGGCGCAGGAAGCCAAATGGGCGTGCTGGCCGGGCACGTACTTCGTTTGTAATTTGGGGTGGAGGAGGCCTTGACAACGTGCGGATATCCCGTTAGCATGCCGATACCTAAGGTGCGATATCGATGACGGCAGCAAGTGTGAGAAGGCTTCAAGCTCTCCCCGGAGCATTGGTCGGGCAGTCGCATCTCTCCCCCCTGGATTGAGGGCAAATCGCCCCAGGAAGAGCCCGATGAGGGCTAAGGTCGTTAACCCAAGAAAAACTAGGCTTATGAGGGCGGAGTCTATGCGCGTAGGTATAGTGGGGTACGGGGTAGTCGGTGAGGCCACCGGCCGCCTGTTCAACAGCGCGGCGGTGTATGACCCGCTCAAAGGCTACGCGGACCCCTCGGTGCTGGCGGGGTGCCGGGTGGTGTTCATGTGCGTGCCCACGCCCACCCTGCCCGACGGCCGCTGCGACCTGAGCCTTCTCTATGGGGCCATCGGGGACATAGCAGGTCACCTGAACAAGGATCAGGTGGTGGCGGTGCGCTCCACGGTGCCGCCAGGGACGACGCGGCAGCTCCAGGAGGCCTTCGCCCAGGCCCACTTCGCCGCCAACCCGGAGTTCCTGCGGGCGCATCGGGCGACGGAGGACGCCCTGTGGCCATCGCGGGTGGTCATCGGGGCGGACAGCGCCTACTCGCGGCAGGTGCTGCTCAATATCTACCGCTCCCGCCTGGGAGAGCGGGTGCCCTATGTGGTGACGGATTCAGTGACGGCGGAATTCATGAAGTACGCAGCCAACTGCTTCCTGGCGACGAAGATCCTGTACGGACGGCTTATCCGAAAGGCGGCCCAGCGCCTGGGAGCCCGCTACGAGGACATCGTGCGGGGTCTGGCCTTGGACCCCCGCATCGGTGTCGGCGAGGAGTGGTGGCTGGAAGGCCTGCGGGACGAGTGCCTGCCCAAGGACCTGACGGCCTTTGTTAACCTGCTGCGGCGCTGGCGGACGGAAAGGCGGCTGCTGGAGATAGTGCTGGACATCAAGAATGAGGACCTAGCCAGGGAGCGCGCTCTCCCCGCAGGAGGATCCTGAGTCCACGGTGGCCGAACGTCTCAGGGCGAACGTATCGCCGGTCAGCGGGCCTTCACCTCAGCGAGGCCTCTCCTGAAGGCCTTTAGATTGAGGTCGAGCCTATCACCCGGCAGGCTTTCCTCGAGTTCCAGCTCGAACTCTTTCGCCGCCAGGGGCAGCACGTCGACCCCCACGAGCGCTCCCACCATGACGATATTGGCGAGGATGGACGCGCCCAGGTCCAGAGCAATGTCCGTGGCATTGATCAGCCAGGCCCCGCTAGATAGCTCTTCCAGCGCTCTCACTATCTCCTCAACGCTGGGATAGTGGGCGGTGCCGATGGCTACGGCCAACGGGTATACGGGCCTGGAATTGGTAACAACTGTGACGCTCGGATTGCCGTATTGCCCCAGCACTCGCAGGGTCTCCACCGGCTCCAGGCCCAGGATGACGTCGGCTTGGCCATGAGGGATGAGGGGGCCATACTGGGCTTGGCGCGAGATTCTCAGGTGGCTCATGACTGCCCCTCCCCTTTGGGAGGCGCCGTAGGTTTCGCCGATAGTGACGTGATAGCCGGCCCGCACTAG
>DAOUDQ010000113.1:0-1550 GCA_034431045.1 Dehalococcoidia bacterium
GTCCGGCGTCACGCGCCCGATGTCGCTGGCTTCAGCATCGGCAGCGCCATCTTCCCTATGAGCATCCGCTACGCCCGCTGGGCCAAGGAGGCGGGCGTGTCCCTGGTCGTCGCCGGCGGCGTGCACGCCATGATGATGCCCGAACAGACACTGGCCGGCGGATTCGACATCGCCTGCCTCGGCGAGGGCGAGCGCCCGATGGTCGAGCTGTGCGACCGCCTGCAGCGCGGCGAGGACATCACCACTGTCCCGAGCCTGCACGTCAAGACCGACAACGGCATCGTCGCCAATCCCACCGCACCCTTCATTGAAGACCTCGATAAGCTTCCGTATCCCTACTTCGACATGTTCGACTTCCGTCGCCTGGTGTCGTCCCAGACGTACACCGGCCTGGCCAGGGTCAGCCGCGGCTGCCCTTATAACTGCACCTACTGCTGCAATCGCCAGATCCGAGCTCTCTACCCCAACCCGCGGTCCTTCGCCAGAACGCGCAGCCCCGCGGGCGCCATCGGCTACCTCAAAGCATTGCGGTCCGCCTACCCCCAGATGCGCTACGTCAACTTCATGGACGACATCTTCCATCCTGACGAGGCGTGGCTGGAGGAGTTCGTACCCATGTACAAGCGGGAGATAGGCCTGCCCTTCGTCGCCCAACACCGGCCGGGGCTGCTGACCGAGCACGCCACCTCTCTCCTCCGCGATGCTGGCTGCTACGAGCTCCATTTCGGGCTGGAGTCCGGTAATCAGGAGATGCGACGCAGGATCCTGAAGCGGGGCAACATCAGCGACGAACAGATAATCGAGGCCTTCCGCCTCTGCAAGAAGTACGAGATCGCCACCGGCGCCTACAACATGATCGGCCTCCCCTTTGAGACCATGTCCATGGCCCTGGAGACCATCAAGCTAAACGCCGTCGTCGCCCCCAACCGGGTATGGAACCCCATCTTCACGCCCTACCCGCGCACCGAGTTGCATCGCGTCGCTGTGGAGGCGGGCCTTGTGCCCGAAGAACCCGACTACGAGACGGAGGTCATCGTCGACAACCCCGGGTTCCGACCCAAGCGCGTACTGTTCGTGCGGGCCTACTTCAAGCTTTTCGTGGACGCATACAAGGTGGCCCGCCGCCTCCCCCGATTGGTGGGGCGGGCGCTGGAGGTCATGCTGGACCGGGTTTTCCTCTTCCCGTTCCTGCCATACGGTCCGCTGACTCGGGTTGGCGAAGGCTGGATGAACTTCCAGGCCGAGGTGAAGGCGCTCGTCCGCCGGCGTTTCCCCTGGCTCTACCTCCGCCTACGAGATTGGCTGACGGGCAAGAGGATAGTCCATCCCATGGACTAACCCGCGACATCCGACGCGGGCGTCCCTCTATGGCTCACCTGCCTGGCTGCGGGCAGTTGTGCAGAGCGCCTTGTTGCCCCTCAGAAGAGCCCGCCCCTATCCCCCAAGCCGAGGCCAAGACGCCTATCGCCAGTGCGGCTCCAACAGCGAGGAGAACTCCGGGCCGTCCGCAGTTTCGCATGGCTGACCTGTCCTACCCGCAGGTGCGGGCG
>DAOUDQ010000114.1:0-11358 GCA_034431045.1 Dehalococcoidia bacterium
GGTAATAGACGTGTCGCTGAACCTCATCAGGGATCAGAAGCAGAAGGACATCGCCCTCGGCGGCTGCCTGGGCAATAGGCTTCACCTCAAAGCCGTCGGCGCGGGCTCGCTGCGATGCCTCGTCCTCGATGCCGCCCACTATCACGCGCAAGCCGCTATCGCGCAGGTTGAGGGCCTGGGCCTGGCCCTGATTGCCGTAGCCAATGACGGCCAGCGTCCTGTCGGCCAGCACGGCCAGGTCGGCGTCGTCGTCTCTGTAGATCTTCATCGTCCTCCCAGAGTACAGACGATGGTGCCCCTCTGTCCATACCTCCGTCAAAGCCGCCATAGTCTACGGCTCAATCACCACCTTCATGCTGTCGGCGTCCATCGATTTCAGCAGGGCGGCCTCGGCGTCCTCAAGCCTATATCTATGGGTGACTATCTTCTCGAAGGGGAATTGATGGCCGTACTCTTCCAACATCCTTAGGGTCATCCCGTACTTGGTGAACGGGTGATTGGTCACTCCCACTAGGCGCACGTTCTTGGCACAAACATGCCTGTGGACGTTGATGCTGATGGCTCCGGTATCCACAAAGTTCCCTAGCTCCACGTAGGTGCCACCTTTTCTCAACATCTCCAGGCCCTCTGTGAGGCTCCCGGGGACATTGGTACAGCCGACAACCATGTCCGCTCCCCTTCTGTTGGTGAGGCTCTTAATATAGGCGATCCTCTCGCCCGGTTCAGTCCTTTGCGCGTTCAGGGTGTGATCGGCGGAGAACTGCTGAGCCATCGCCAGCCTGAAATCGGAAAGGTCGATGGCGACGATCTCTCCTGCCCCCAGAATCCGCGCTCTGATGAGGCAACACAGGCCCAGAGGACCCACACCCTGGATTACCACGGTCTCTCGGTGGTTCCTTCCTTTGTCGGCGAGGGAAGAGAACACCCTGGCGTCGTCAAGGGCCAATGCCACCGTGAAGGGCTCGGCCAGTACGGCGACCTCGACGGGAACGGTCTGGGGCACCTTGTACACGAAGACATCGGGCCGGATGTACATGTACTCTGCCCAGCCGCCAAAGAGGGAGGGCGGCTCCGAGGTGGAGAAGGCGTTGCCGTAGCCCCTCACGTTTTCGCACCAGGGGTAGTCATCGATGTGGCGGCAGTACCAGCACTTGCCGCAGATCACGTCCGGGCACATCACTACCCGGTCGCCCTCCTTCAGCTCGTTGCCGTAGAACTCTAGCCCTTTACTTGCCTCCTTGCTGATCTCTGCCACCACTCCCACGTTCTCGTGTCCGGGGATAATTGGGAACGCGGTATCGCGTTCGCTTTCCGTGCCGGCATACTGCTTGTTTCCGCCACGGTAGGCGTGCTTGTCCGTTCCGCAAATACCGGCCATTTCCACTCGCACAATCATGGCTCCGGGCTGCAGTTCGGGATAGGGGAATTCCCGAATCTCGATCACCCCTGGAGCGGTCATCACCGTCGCTTTGACCCATCTTGCCATCTTCTTCTACTCCCTTTGCACGGCCTCAGGTTGTAGTTTGTTCCCGGCTCAAGCCTAGTCGCCGGGGAAAGTCACTCTAGGAAATGTGCGGCCCCTACTTCATGCGGAAGGACCCGGGCGTCGCGAATGAGCCAGTCGCGCGCCCACTCCTCGTCCAGGATGCTTAGCTCCGCATTCCTGCAGGCCTCGTGTATTGCCGAAACGCTCATGGTTGGCCTCCCTTCGACCCAACCGATTATACCGCCCCACAGTCCTGCCGAGCGTCGAGTGGCCCCTGAGAGCCGACGGCCTCCTGCTCCGTCGGCAGGTGATCACCCTCCGCACAAGGTCGGTGACAGCAAGACGGCAGCCCTTAAGCAAGGTCGGGCCAGCGGCCAGCCATTTTTCGAAGCGCCGGGATCGCATCGATCTTCTCCGGCGGCAGGAGCTTCCAGTAGATGCCCTCCGGGCGCGGCAGCGACGTGTGGGTCTCGATAACCCCTTGTGGGGTGACGATGTAGTCGACAGGGATGTCATGAACCTCTCGCGGTATGTCCTCGTCGATCAGCTGGAGTGCATGAACGGTCGTGAGGATGGGGGTGTCGCTGGATAGCTTGCCAGCGGCGAAGGCCAGTGCATACTCCAGGTCGGAGTAGCCGCCACCCTTGCCGACGCGAGCACCCTCGCGGTTTACAGCCACCGACCCGCAGATCACCAGATCGATGGGCCGCAGCTCATCGACAGTCACCGGGCGGCCGTATCTGAACGCCCCCCGGATGGTGGCCGCCGCGCCCGCCCGTCGTCCCAACCGTTGTGGGTCGAGCTCGATGAAGCAGCGCTCCTGGCGCAAGCGGGGCACGGCCATGTACAGGGTCTTGCCCTCGCGCAGCGCTGCCTGGCGCAAGGGGAGCTGCGGTGAGTCCGGGTTACACTTGAGGACACTGGCCCGCCGCCAGACCTGGAGGCGGCGTGCCAGCTCGGCGGCGTGGGTGGCGCCGTCGAAATTGGGAATGCGGCCTACAGCGCCGGGGAAACGGGCGACGCCCCGGCGCTGTAGGGTCTCCCAGATGCGCTCGCGGAGCTGTTGGTTGGCCTGCACGGTGTCATAATAGCACCGAGCCTGCCCAGACAGCTTCGAGTGGACAGAGAGAACGGGCCGCCGGCAGGGCGCTAGCATTCGTCAGGCGCTCTGCCAGCAGGCTGCCTCAGCGATGGGCAACCCCCATGTGGGCCCGAGTGCACCCGCAGGCCAAGGGCGGCCAAGCGGACGGGCTTCTTGCCCGCCCCCAGCAGTCGTTCACACCGACCTGGAACCTCTGCGTGCGGGAATGCAGGGCTTAGAACCTGATGATCCGTCCGGGTATCGCCCCCTTTAGGGCCTTGCTCTTGGTGGCCAGCTGACAGTAGGCCTCGGCGTGGGCGTAGTGGTCGGGCTTGCCGTGATCCAGGTAGCGGGCCACCCAGTTGCCGAAGCGTTGCGCTCCAGTCCACGGTTGAGCCAGGTCATGCGGCGCAAGCATTGGCCGAGGCCGTTCCTTGGCGCATCGTCAGGTTGAGGGTCGGCAACCGGAGAACCCGACCGCCCTATGGCGTGGGACATTGTACATGATGCCAGGTGCAAAAAGCCTGCAGTACTTGCTGTCGACGCCAGCCAGTCATTGGCTTCCCGCACTTACAGCAAGGGATCTCTCTGAACACTAGCAGTTCTTCGAGCGCCCTCCGCGACTCCGCCACCTCGTCAGGCGGATGCTCCACCGCCGCCAGGAGCTCATCCCACAGAACCGCCCTCAGGAACATTCGGTCAAACTCACTGCGCCGCTGCCCTGGCCTGGTCCGCTGAATATGCACTCCAGCCTGCCGGGCGTAGAGTTCCATCTCCGTGGCCAACCGCTTCTCATTGAGAGCATCCAGGTAGACCTCCCTCACCAGGTCTTTCAGCCTGCTCAGCGTCTCCACGCTCTTATCACCACGCAGAAACTCCTTGAGTCCCTCATAGCGCCGCTGGGCAGGATAGACCGTCTCCGCCAGCCTGCGATTCTCCTCCTCGAGTCTGGCCTTGTCCGCCCTGACGGAGCTCAACTCCGCCTGCCAGGCCAGGGAGGCCGCTGCCGCTTGTTTGTGCAACGTCGCCTTTTCCTGCTCCACTTTTTCGGCCTTGGCTTGCAGGCCAGCAACCTGAGTCCGGAGTCTGTCCGCCTCCTGCAGGGCAGCCATGACCTCTCTCGCCTCTCTTATCAGCAGCCGGTACCAGAGCACGGGCTGACGGGGGTCGAGGTCAAGGTCCTCCATCAGCCGTCCCAGGCGGAAATCCTTAACGTCCTGCACGCGGGCTAGTGCCTCTAAAACTGCCATCACGTCCACCTCCCCACTGGTGCTCTAACCCCAGGTTGATACACGGGATACACCGCTTGGACCACTTGGCTCTCTTGCTACTTCTACGAGTGTTCTCACAAGTTTCTCAAGTGGGCACTTAAGTGAGTGAGTAAGTGACCAAGTGGCAAATTAGTAGAGGAACCGCTGTCCAAGAGGCATATCACTAACCGCACCACCACCAGGCTTTAGACATAGCCCCCTGGCGAAGAGCGCAGCGAATGCCATGCTGGCTCCTCCTGAAGGCTCCACCGCCGCACCTGGTGCACCTACGAGAAAGGAGGCCTTACGTCCTCCTCTCAATGCGAATCGCACCGATTTGTGGAGGAGGAGTGGTGTTGCCCCCGATTCGCAATTTACAGGCAATATGGCATACAAACCGGCCCCTATCTGATCGCCTCGTGCTACTGCCCCGTGTAGTTAATTATGTGAATTGTGAACTATTAGTCCTCTTAGCTTCAGATTAGGGCACTTTCAGTTCGCAATAGTTCGCGGTGCCGAAAACCTTGGTGAATTGGTGGCGGATCATGGCCCACTGGTCAGTCTCCAGACAGTAGTAGGCCTCTTCCCTGTCGCTGGGTTGGCCTGCGTGATAGTCAGTTCACCCGTTTCGCACATGGTGCGCTGGATCTCCTTCAACTGCCTTGCCGAGAGGTGACTCCTGCGCAGCACCTGGCTGTGTTCCATTTCCCCACCCGCGCCTTGGAGCAGGCGACGCACTTTTCTGCGCTGTTCGTCCGTCCAGCTGAAGGCGAGCTCGTCGGCGAATACTCTCGTCAGCTGCTCTCGGTGCCACTCGCAAAAGAGAGCCGCCATGCGGAATGCCTCAGGGGTGATGGCGAATTTCCCTCCGCCGCACTGGGGCTCCAGGCTCGCCTGGGCCACCAGGCAGAGCTTCTTTAGGTACTCTCCTCCTCGGCTATGGAATGTAGTTAGTTCGGGAACACTGGTGGTCGCCTTTTCATGCTCGCTAATCCAGTCGTCCACATCGTCCTGCACCTGGGTGAAATCGGCCTCGCCGCGCAGCTGGATCACCTTCCGGAGATGGGATTTCAACCTCCCCCACAGCATCGCGTCAGGCGCAAGGTTACCCCGAGGCGAAAGCTCCTTTTGCTGAGCAGGAATGAAAAGCCACCTCCCCCAGAAGCCGGCTTCCACGTCCTTGAGCCGTATCTTGTCCTCCAGAAATTCGGCGGTAGTGGCTGCCAGAATAGAAGGCGCTGGCTCTTCGACATGGTAGTGCCCGGTCCTCAAAGCTCTCGCCTGAGTTACGTTATCCCACAATTGGGCGAACAGCTCCTGGGCGCCTGCCATGTAGCTGCGGCCGAACTGGGCGTAGAGATGCCCCACTTCGTCGATGTAGAAGCCGCCGAAGGGTTGCTTGCTCAGGCTCGCGAGGAGCTGCTCGATGGAGAACTCGTTAGGCAGAACAAGATCAGGCTGCACCTCTGTGTTGAACCTCGATGTCAAACTCGTTGCCCCGGTTGGCTTGACTCGGTCCTCCGGGGCTTCGCTTTCTCGGGCTGGTGCCGCGTCGCCTTGCTGAGTGGGCTGTTTTGCTCTCCCACATCTCCCCGGTTCGTTGCCCCGCTATCACTGCTAGAGGTATTGGGGCTGTTGCTAGCGATGTCCATCAGGACCTGGCCCAGCTGCCAGAGGGCCTGGTTCAGGCTCAAAGGCGTGGCCGTTTCGAACGAGGGCCGAGTTGGGCACGCTTGTCGTCCGCTAGCCTTGGCGTGTCCCATGCTTGTCGTCTTCGGCCCCAGGTATGAGGGCTGCCAGTGCTCGCCGCAATCGCTGCAGCTCAAGCCGTGCCAGCATTGCCTCCACCTCGTCGGTGGCCTGCTCGACCTTGGCTTCCCACTCCTCGAGAATGACCGTTTTGAAGTGGCGGAGGGCTTCTGGCCTGGCCGTGGTGGCCGCCGGGATGGCCTGTCCACCCTTGGGAACTTGGAGCGTAAGAATGACCGGCATGACGGCTTGCCTCCTCATTAGGAGGGCACGACAGATGGGGGGATGTAAAAAGCCCCGGCAGAATTTTCCGGGGCTGCGTGATAGTCGCGTCGGAGGGCTTATTCGGGGAGCTTACGCTTGGCCAGCTTGCGCTTGAGGGCGGCGAGATTGTTCCGCACCGTGGCCGGATCATAGCCCAGCGCCCGGCTCACATCATGAACAGTCCTCCCCGACCTCCTGGCCTCCAAATACGCATCAAGGGCGGCCTGCTGAGCAGGAGGCGACGGTTCGCGCACGGCCTCCAAGAGCTGCCGCCACTCAACCTCTTCAAAACCTCGCGCCGACCGAGCGTCCTCCGGGTCCCACTGCTTCGCTGCGATGCCCATGCCCCGCTGGGTGGCTTGGAGCTGGTGCTCCGCCGCCCGCTCCGAGAACGTTGAGACAGTTCGGCCTCGACTTAGGCCAAAAGCGCCTCGCAGGAGCCGGGCGACGCCATACTCGATCAGGCACTGCTGCTTCTCCTCACCTTCCAGCCCGGCCAGGATGCG
The DNA here is from genome assembly GCA_034431045.1 of Dehalococcoidia bacterium. Taxonomy (GTDB): domain Bacteria; phylum Chloroflexota; class Dehalococcoidia; order SM23-28-2; family SM23-28-2; genus SM23-28-2. The sequence goes on from DAOUDQ010000114.1 coordinate 6,337, forward strand.
AAGGAATCGTAATAGGGCATCGGCTCCCTGCTCAGGTGTGGCAACTTCCTCCTGTCGCAGGCCCAGCAGATTCCAGATCGGGCTATTCGAGCGCAGCGGGGGTTGATCCACGGCCCTTGGATCCACCACGGCCAGCCATAGCAAGGTCGCCATGGTCTGAGCGTAGCTTCCAACCCCCAGCTGCTGTGTCAGCAGGGCAGCCTCTCGGCGGCCCAGCAAACGATCCGGCGCAAAACTCGCCTGGATTCCTTCTTCGTCCTGGGCCAATGCGACGATCTCCCGCTCCATATCCGCTCCTATTTCAGCCAATGTTCTGAGGCTACTCCCCACCGATGGCCGACCGGCTCCCAGCTCCCGGCCTAGCTCCGCAAGGCCAGCCCTTAGCCTCCGCAGCCCGGGTTCGGCTGCCGCACGACGAACTTGGGGGCCTATTACCGTCTTGACCCAGTCGCGGTAACGGCGGCGCCCGCAAGCCCGCTGCAAGAGGGGAAACCAAGCTGGGTCCAAATGCTGGCCAACGTCCCGCCACACTCGCCGAACGTAAGCATCATCTCGTGGTGCCACCAGGGCCCCGAGGCCCTTAGCTATCTCAGGGCCGAGGAGCTGCCGCGCAATCCACACCTCGACTGGCCAGAAAGTATCGGCTACGCGCTTCACGAAGTCATCCGCCATTCTCATCGCCTGACTCGACGATGAGGGCACCGAGAAGACAAGTCAAGCCCAGAAAGATACTTTTCAGCGGATGTTTCCCATTGGTGTCTGGAGGCGCCTACGACGCCCACGCGGCTACGGGCAGACATCACCGCCTGCACCGACAGCGTGAGCTTGCCGCGAAGGGGAAACAGGAGGAGCAGCGAAAACCGGGTAGAGTCCGAGGGCCATTATTGAACGTATGAGTTCGAATCCCCTCGGGGTCGCCAATAACCAACGAAGGATCGTCGGGTAAAATGCCGGGCGCTTTTGTTATACCAGCCCCCTCAGGCACCCACCTGAACCCGCGCTTTGGCACCACCTCAATGATCTGGCCTGTCCTAAACTCCAGGTACAGACTCTCGAACATAGAACTCAGCATCTGGTGCTTCTCCTCGGCAGTGGCCAGCTCCCAATTCTCGCCGAAGCGCTCAAAGTCAGCTCTGCGAGATCCCTGTCGCCCATTGGGGTGCAGGGGAAATCCCACGTACGGGCAACTTCACGCGGGCGGCTTCTGGCGGAAATAGCCCCGGGCCTCTTCCAGGTCGGCTTGGGTGTTGATGTTGAAGAAGCTGAGGTGCTGAGGGTCGATGCGGTCGATCGTGCCTTCGTCCACGTAGCGCACTCTCACCGCCTGGAATAACGGGGCGATCTTGAGGTGACCCGCCCGCAGCATCCGTTCCATGGGGGCAAGGCACGCCTTGGAGTAGAGCGCGTGAAGGGGCTCGGGCTGACCTCCCAGGCACGGGACCACCGCGTCTACGTTGGTGCTTTCCTCCATCAGATGGCGCAGAAGCTCAGGGTTTAGGAAGGGCATGTCACAGGCCACGACCAGGCTCCAGGTCTCGGCAGAAGCGTCAAGCCCGGTAAAGATGCCCCCAAGCGACCCCCGACCGGGGTAGCGGTCGCTCACCACCCGCACCCAGGACGGCAGGCGCAAGGCCGCCTGCTCGGGCCGAGCCACCACCGCCACCACCTCGGTTGTCAGAGGGACGAGGCTGTCTAGGACCCGCTCGATAAGGGCCTTGCCGCCGATGCGCTCCAGCGCCTTGTTCCTTCCCAGGCGCCGGCTAGCGCCGCCAGCCATGATGACACCGCTTACCTGAATTGGACTGCCCATGTTGTTGGATTTCCGGAAGCTACTGGCGGCTCTCTCCGTCATCGATTGCAGCCTCTCCACCCCTATCCTTCTCCATACCCGGCATCGAGCGCTGCCACGTCCATGGCCACGGTCAGGATGCGTTCCGCCGGCAGCAGTCGTTCTCCAGCAACCTGGCGCAGATCGATCGTCTTGAGGTAGCGGCGGCAGTGTTCGCAAACATTGAGGCGATAGATCCCATCGTCGCTCGGGTAATAGGCCAGTTGGAGCGGGTCGTCGTTGCCGCAGAACGGGCAGCCTATTCGCTGGAACGTCCACTCGCTGTCACAGCGCGAGCAGAGGAGTCGCCGCCGCCCGCTCTCCCGTTCCAAGGCGGCCAGGTCCGGCTCGCCGCCACAAATCGGGCAGCGGCCGCGATACCATGTGCTGTCGTCGACGCAAAGAGCAAGCGCCTGCGCCTGGGCTCGCAAGAAGGGACGCAGGGCGTTGTTAAGAATGAAGGCGAGGAGGTCGCCATCGAGCCCGGCTTCCTCTCCCTCGCGGACCCGACCCTCGCGGAGATACTCCGCGGCCAGGACCTCGATCTGCTGTCGTTTCTCGTCCAGCCAGGCACGAATCCTGGCCAGGGTCTCGGCCAACTCCGGTCTGCGCCCGGCAACTATGAAGCCTATCTCGTCACAGAGCCCAGCCAGAGTCTGGCCATCCACCCCCAAACACTCCGGCGAAAGCAGAGGATGCCCTTGCTGAAGGCGCGCACTGGCTTCCTCGCCACTCAGACCCGGGCGGCGCGGCGAGACCTGGGCGCGGGCCTGAGCCTCGAGCAGCTCACAGTGGAGTTCGATGGTGTCGGCTAACTCAGGCCGCTTGTCGGCCTGGCGGTGTAGCTCTTGCAGGATCTCCGCGTAACCAACCACTACAGCCCCCCACAACCCGGCTTAGCCTTTCCCCCGCCTTCCAACCGCCGTCAGTGGTGTGGCACGCCTACTCCGCGGCCGGACTGGGAGCGTGTTCAACGAACAGGGGCAAATAGCGCGCCACCAGGCCAAACATGGCGACGCCCCATGAGATTACGCCGATGGTGACAGCGAATTCCAGCGGGTGCGGCACGTACGAGACGGCGAACTCCGGCCTGCCAATGGCGATCAGGCCCACGGCAAAGCGGCTGAGGATCACCCCGCTGACGACCAGGAAGGCGCTGAACAGCAGCCAGGCGCTACTTTGCCTTACGGCCGGGAGCGACAACAGCACCATGGGCAGGAGCACGAAGCCCATAATCTCCAGCCAGAAGAGACCGCTCTCCAGATCCCATTCCGTCAGCAGTCCCAGCTCCCCCGAGCCAGCGAGATCCCCGATCTTCACCGCGATGTAGGCAGCCAAGACAAACGGGATCACCCTGGCCAGGCCGCCAAGGAGGTCTAGCTCCAGCCCTCGCCGGAACACTCTCGAACTGATAGTGGACTCGAGGATCACCATTGCCGGGCCCACCGCTACCGCCGTTAGCCAGAACATCAGCGGCAATAGTGGCGTGAACCAAATCTTGTGGAGTTGGTCGGGCAGGATCACATACAGCGACCCCAGGGAAGACTGATGCAAAGTCGACAGCGTTGCCCCCGCGATGGCAAGTGGGATGATGAGGGCGTGGATGAGCCGACGCGGTGCCTCCAGTCCAAGACGCTCGAACACCAGCGGGCTGAACTCCAAGGCCAGCACAGCGGTGTACAGCATTACGCACCAGCCTACCTCGAACATGACCGAGTGGGGGTTCCAGAAGATTATGAGATACCAGATGCGCTCCGGGTGGCCCAGGTCAACCAGAAGGGCCAGGATCACCATCAAGTAGCCCAGGAAGCCGGTGAGAATGGCCGGGCGAAGGAGAGGACGGTACCGCTCCCCGCCAAAAAGATAGACCATCGACGCCGTGATGAAGGCGCCGGACGCCAACGCCACGCCGCACAGGAGGTCAAAGCTGATCCACAGACCCCAGCCCGTGTTATCGTTCAGGTTGGTGACAGCCCCCAGGCCGTTTGCGTAGCGGATCATTGCCACCACCAACGCGAGGACGATCAGCCCTCCCAGCACGACGACAGCCGGCGAAATGGGAGGACGGCGGAGGGCGATTCCTCTGATCATGACGATGCCTCCCTATCTCCTGACCTACCTGATCCTCCATTCTTGCCCATCATCTCTTGTCGGCGTTTCACCACCCAGTAGATGCCGCCCAGACCAACCAGCATGCCCACCAGAACAGCAGGCGTAGCTTTCGTCATGAGGTCCTCGGCGTCTTCCTGAATTGGCGCCGACCCAAGCTGCGGCATACCCAGCTCCTCGAAGGGAACGGGGGAGATGTACAGGAGCGAGGTGCCTCCCGCCTCCTCCTTGCCGTAGACGTGATCCACGTATCTCTCCGGGTGTTCCCGAATCCTGGCCTCCGCCACGGCGATCAGCTCGTCGCGCCCCCCGAACATAAGGGCCCCGGTCGGGCAGGTGTGGACGCAGGCCGGCTCCAACCCCGCGCTCAGCCGATCGATGCAGAAGGTGCACTTTTTGATCTCCGCCCCCTCAAACAGGCCCTCGCCCCACTGGAAGGTGGGGACCTCGAAAGGACAGGCCAGCATGCAGTAGCGACAACCGATGCAGCGATCGTCGCGATAGAGCACAGGGCCTTCGTCGGTCTTGTACAGGGCACTCACCGGACAGGCTGACACGCAGGCCGGGTGCACACAGTGCATGCAGGCGTACCGGCGGAAGGCCCATGCCACCCCGTCGTCGCCGTTGTCGACCTCCCTGAACTCCATGAGAAGCCAGGTGTCGACCGACACGCGCGGCGGGTTCTGGTAGCTGCCGGTATTATGGGTGACCTCCGCTGGCAGGTCGTTCCACTGCTTACAGGCGACCTGACAGCCACGGCAGCCGGTACACCTGAATGCGTCAAACATTATCGCCACCTTAGCCATATCAGTTACCATCTCTCGACAAGACAAACGTCAGGACCATCCTGTCCCTAGGCCTTTCTCACATCCACCAGGAAGACCTTATACTCTGGAATCATGGTGTTGCCATCGCCGACGTGGGCGGTCAGGTCGTTGGCGATGTCGCCTGTGACCAGCCCCTGCCAGCCGAAGTGCCAGGGCATTCCCACCTGATGCACCTTCCTACCGTTGAAGTGGAATGGCCGCCAGCGCTTGGTCACCACTGCCACCGCCTGAATGTGCCCCCTCGCCGAGGTGACGATG
>DAOUDQ010000115.1:0-7069 GCA_034431045.1 Dehalococcoidia bacterium
GGCCGAGGGCGGAGGCAAAGCTAAGCTGAAAAGAGATATCCTTCATCAGCAGCGGGTCGTAGGCTGTCATGCCGGCCCCCGCTAAAGCCAGCCCCTGCAGCGCACCGCGCTGGCGACCCAGGGCGGTGCCGACGATGTAGAGGCCGCCCATGATCGCCGCTCGCTGGACGGATGGCTGGCCGCCAACAAGTATCGAGTAGGCAATAATGGCCAGCAGGGCCAGCCAGGCAGCGGGACGGCGGCCGATGAGCCAGGCCAGGGCACCAATGAATAGCCCCGCCACCAGCGTCACGTTGTAGCCGGAGACGGCGATGAGGTGAGAGGTATTGGTGTCGTTGAGGTCTTCCTTCAGGTCATCGGGGAGAGAGGCTCGTCGGCCGAGGAGGATGCCCTGGGCCAGGGCCGCCTCTGGCTCCGGCAGGGCATCCTCAAGGGCTGAGGACAACTCGCCCCGCAAATCGTAGATCCAGGCCCGAACGGGATTGCCCTCGCCTGTGGCGAGCAAAGACATCCTGGGGTAGTTGATGATAGAGCCGATGCCCTGGCGGGCCAGGTAGTCGCGGTAGTTGAAGTCCTCGAACTCGGGCGGCGTCTCCAGCTTGCCCTTCAGTTCTAGCAGGTCGCCGTAGTCGTAGCGGGGGAAGAGGCGGCCGCGCATCAGAATGCCGCCGGAGGTGCTCTGCCAGCGGTCGCCGACCAGCACCTCGCGAGCGGAGAGGCGCAGCATGAGAGAGCTGCCGCGCTCGTCGGGCTCGCCGGAGACGACGGCGCGGAAGTGGATGTCGGGCTGGACACCGGGCTCGCCGTCGGGCTCGACGTTGTACGTGGCGATCCCCTGGGGCTCAGCCGATGGCAGAGTCGACTGATAGAGCCAGGCCCCGCCCACCAGAAGGGCGGCAGCGAGCGCGGCCCAAAGGACGGCGACGGCGGAGCGTGGGGCGACCAGGGGCGCGATGGCCGCCAGGAGAGCGGCGGCCGCTATGGCCCAGGGGCTGCCCTCCGCGAAGGCCGCCGCTGCCATGCCCAGCAGCCAGCACAGGGCGAGGTAGCCAAGGATCATGGCCCTACGGTGATCAGCTCGCGGATCTGATCGAATACGGACTGGGGGATGACCTTACGCTCAACCAGCTCTTCGATGGCAGAGAAGGGGCCGTCGCGTTCGCGGGAATCGACGATCCTCTGGGAGCGCACCTCGCCGATGCCCGAGAGCGTCTCTAGGACGGCGGCAGGAGCACTGTTGATGTTGATCAACTCGCTCTGCGGGGCCTGGGTGGAGCCGAGCACTGCCTGCTCGCCCAGGCGGGGCACCAGCACCTGGGCCTCGTCGTGCAGGCGGAGGGCGAGATTGACGGCCTCGAGGTCGGCATCGTCGGCGGGGCCACCGGCGGCCTCGACGGCGTCTATCCAGCGGTCGCCGTCGCTGAGGAAATACACGCCGGGACGATTCACAGCGCCGCTGACGTAGACCTGGATTTCGGACGCAGAGGGCGTTTCGCCCAGGTTGATCTCCAGGGGCTGTGGGCCCTGCAGTTGCCTATCGACGAGGACGCCGATGCCAATAAGCAGGGGCGCAGCCATCAGGCCGATGACCAGCCAGCGATAGCGCTCCAGCCAAGCAAGCAAAGAATAGCTCCGGCGGGGGAATGCCTACAGCGGCGGCTAGTCCTGGTTCCGCAATATAGGCGGTTGCTAGGTTTTCGTCAAGGGGCTACTCCGGGCCGAGGGCCTGGGGGGAGGCAGGGGGCGCGTCCCGCACCAGGACGGCAAGGGAGGAGGGTCAGGAAGGCCTAGCTGAGCCAGCGCCTCCTGACGTACGAGGCGCCTGCGGCGAAGGCAGGCATCATGTGCCACGCGTTGCGCTAGTACCATACGGCGTCCACAGTGACTGGCTTCTCTCGACCAGTGTCGGGGTCCCAGCAATCGGAGACGAAGCCCTGAAGTCCTTGCATCGGTTTCGTGCAGTATGCTTCGATACACGAGAACTCGTAGAGCTTCCCCCCAACGCCAGGCAAGGTACCCGTCAGAGCGTAGCAGCCCCCGCCATTCACCACCATGAACCAGACCCTATCCTCGATTCTCCTGAACCGGTCCGGCGGCACCGTGGCGGCATCAAATGCAAATGCGACATCGTCGGCTGTCGTGCGCGGATCGAGCGGGCAAATCATTGTCTCGCGAACGTAGGTCAAGCAGGCATCATGGATCAGATTTCCAATGGCGCAGCGAAATGCGTCCAGCCGGCCACTAGCGATCGAACCTGTCCAGGAGCTATTCTCCTCGCTGGGTGGCAAGACGACCTCAGTAGCGGAAGGCGCGTAGCGATACGTCTGTGAGACTGGCTGCTCTGGCCCCTGCTGGCATCCCACAACGACGAGCGCCAGCGCGACAACGACGAAGTACACGGCTAACCTGTGAACGCAGTGCGTCGTCACGGCCCTATCCTACTCGCAGGCGCGAGGAGGTTGTGTCGGCGGGGCCGGTATCGAGGGCGGCGGTGAGTTGCGGCCTTCCTTGACAAGCATAGGGCTTTCGATGATGCTATGATGCTGTAGTTAGCGCAATCAGGGAGGTCAAGGCCGATGATAAACAAGATCGTGGGCAGCTTCGATGAGGCCGTGGCCGATATGGTCGACGGGGCCACTGTGATGATCGGCGGCTTCGGCGGGCCGGCGGAGTGCCCCAGCTACCTGATCGCCGCCGTGGCCCGAAAGGGGGTCAAGGACCTGACCATCGTCGGGAACACCGGCGGCTGGGGGGTGAACCTGCTGGCCGTCTTGCGCGAGCGCATGGCTGTCATCCTGACGATCCCCGAGGACTGGTACGACCCCGGCCTGCTGGTCCAGCGGGGGCAGGTGAAGAAGGGCATCCTGTCGTTCCCTGCCGCCCCCGCCCGCGTTCTCACCCCCTTCGAGCAAGGGGTGCTGCAGGGCCAGGTGGAGCTGGAGCTTCTGGGCCAGGGGACGCTATGCGAGAGGATGCGAGCGGCCAGGGGGGGCATCGCCGCCTTCTACACCCCCGTGGGCGTGGGCACCGTCGTGGAGGAGGGCAAGGAGGTGCGGCAGTTCAACGGCCGCAAGTGCCTTCTGGAGCACGCCATCAAGGGCGACTTCTCCCTCATCCGCGCTCACAAGGCCGATAGGTACGGGAATCTGGTCTATCGGGGGACAGCACGCACCTTCAACCCCGTCATGGCTGGCGCCTCGACCGTGACTGTGGCGGAAGTGGACGAGGTGGTGGAGCTGGGCGACCTGGACCCGGAGTGCGTCGTGACCCCCGGGGTGTACGTGCAGCGGGTGGTGGTGCGGCCCAAGGAGCTCAGGCCCTGGGACGAGGCCACGTAAGGAAGCGAGGGACGGAAGATCATGCCTGGAGAGAGGCTAGACGAGCAGACTATGGCCATACGGGCCGCCAAGGAGTTCCAGGACGGGATGGTAATCAACCTGGGGGTGGGAATGCCCACCTACTGTAGCAACTTCGTGCCGCCCGAGCGGGAGATCCTTTTCCACTCGGAGAACGGGGTCATGGGCTTCGGGCCGATCATCGACAACCCCGACGACGCCGATGAGAACCTGATCAATGCTGGCGCGCAGCCGATATCGAGCAAGCCCGGCATGGCCATCATGGATCACGCTGAGAGCCTCTGCATCATTCGCGGCGGCCACGTCGATATCACCGTCCTGGGGGTGGTGCAGGTGTCGGAGAAGGGCGACCTGGCCAACTACACCATCCCCGGCAAGCAGATCGGAAGCCTGGGGGGAGGGCAGGACCTGGCTTTCTGCGCCAAGAAGGTCATAGCCCTGACTACCTTTACCACTAAGGAGGGCGTGCCCAAGATCATCAAGGAGTGTACGCAGCCCCTCACCGCACCGCGGTGCGTGGACCAGATCATCACCGATATCGCCGTCATGGATGTGACCCCTGAGGGGCTGGTGCTGCGGGAGGTGGCCTCCGGCTGGACGGCCGAGGAGGTGCAGGCCCTAACGGACGCCAAGATCACTGTGCCGCCCGACCTCAAGGAGATGACTCTGCTGTAGGGGGACTGGCCTGACCGCTACCTTTGCCCGCCACAATGCGCGCGTCGTGAGCATGAGGCAGCCGCGGGCCCAGGCTGTGGCCGTCCGGAAGCGAGAGGTCGGCCACAGCGTCCGTTAAAAAAGGGGCCAAGAAGTCCGAAAAACGCTGACCGCGTGCAGTCGTGTGTCTTAAGCCGGCTGGAGGCCCATTACCAGTGGCAGCTATAATAGGTTTGGGAACTAACTGCCGCCCAACGGACGCCTGAAGGGGGAATTCGCGATGGATCGCGAGGTTTCGGCTGAGCCAGTTTGCGAGGGCACCGTTCTCTGGCAGCCCTCGGAGGAGCAAAAAGCGCAGGCCAATATCACGCGGTACCTGCGCTGGCTGAGGGAAGAAAAGGGGCTGGACTTTGGCTCCTACGAGGATCTATGGGCGTGGTCGGTGACTGACCTTGAAGGCTTCTGGGCTTCCATCTGGGATTTCTTTGGGGTGAAGGCTCACCGGCCTTACACGCGGGTGTTGGCCCAGCGTCGCATGCCCAGGGCGCGATGGTTTGCCGGCGCCGAACTGAACTACGCCGAGCACGCCCTACAGCGCCGGGACGACCACCCGGCCGTAGTGTTCAAGTCGGAAATCCGGCCGCTTAGCGCGCTGACCTATGCCGACCTATATCGGCAGGTGGCAGCGGTGGCGGCGGGGCTCAGACGGCTCGGTGTTCGGCGGGGCGACCGGGTAGTGGCCTATATGCCCAACATCCCCCAGACCCTAGTAGCCTTTCTGGCTGCCAGCAGCATCGGTGCAGTATGGTCTAGCTGCTCCCCGGAGTTCGGCATCCGTAGCGTGGTGGACCGCTTCCAGCTGATTGAGCCCAAGGTGTTCTTTGCCGTGGATGGCTATCACTACAATGGCAAACCCTACGAGCGCCTGGCCGCCGTTGCAGAGATACAGCGCCACCTCCCCACATTGGAGACCACCGTAGTGGTCCCCTATCTCAATGACCAGCCGGTGACGGCGGGCCTGGGCAATGTGAAGCTGTGGGACGACCTGTTCGGCGAAACGGCGGAGCTATCCTTTGAGCCGGTGCCCTTCGAGCATCCCCTGTGGGTGCTGTACTCGTCGGGCACCACGGGAGTTCCTAAGGCCATCGTTCAGGGCCATGGCGGGATTCTTCTGGAACACTTGAAGGCGCTCTCCCTGCACCTGGACCTGACCTCCGAGGACCGGTTCTTCTGGTTTACCACCACCGGCTGGATGATGTGGAACTTCCTGATAAGCGGGCTATTACGAGGCATGACCATCTTGCTGTATGACGGAAGTCCCGGCTATCCCGATATGCGGGCGCTCTGGCAGTTTGCTGAAGAGACGGGGATGACCTATTTTGGCACCAGCGCCCCTTACATTCTATCGTGCATGAAGGCCGGCATTGAACCTGGCCGGGAGTTCAATCTGAGCGGCCTACGGGCAGTGGGCTCCACAGGCGCGCCGCTTCCGCCGGAAGGGTTCCGGTGGGCGTACGACGGGGTGAAGAAGGACCTGCTGCTAGGTTCGGTCAGCGGCGGGACCGACATGTGCACGGCGTTCGTTCTGTCCTGTCCGATCCTCCCGGTGCACGCCGGAGAGATCCAGTGCCGCGGTCTGGGCGCCCGCGTGGAGGCCTATGATGAGCAGGGGCATCCCATAGTAGGGGAGGTGGGGGAGCTGGTCGTCAGCGAGCCGCTACCTTCTATGCCTCTGTTTTTCTGGAACGATCCGGATGACCGGCGCTACCAGGAGAGCTACTTCGACATGTTTCCAGGGGTGTGGCGTCACGGCGACTGGATCAAGATCGCGCGCCGGGGTAGCTGCGTGATTTACGGGCGTTCGGACTCCCCCCTTAACCGGGCCGGTGTCCGGATGGGCAGCAGCGAGTTTTACCGGGTGGTGGAAGATATCCCCGAGATTGTGGACAGCCTAGTTGTGGACACAGGTCAGCTGGGGAGCGAAGGCCGCCTACTGCTCTTTGTGGTGCCGCGCAGTGGAGTCAGCCTGGACGAGCGGCTTCAGGCCCGAATTAGGGAGAAGCTCCGCCAAGAACTCTCTCCCCGATACGTGCCCGATGAGATGTATGCCGTTTCTGACATTCCTCGCACGCTCAACGACAAGAAGCTCGAGGTGCCAGTTAAGCGCATTCTCACCGGGACTCCGCCAGAAAAGGCGGTCAGCCCAGATGCGATAAGTAACCCCCAGTCGATCCACTTCTTCATCGACCTGGCTGAGAGCTTACAACAGGCAAGCAGCTAGAAGGTAGAGCAATAGCACCAGCCGCGCGAGCAATACGCACATGCCCGTGGGCTCTAGCGTCCCAAGGGCAGGGTTGTCTTCATCGAGCCCGAGCAGTAGCCTGCCGCCAAGCGAGGCAGCGTCTATGCCACCGGTCGGAAGTACTCGATGTCGCCGATCTCTCCCTTGCGCTCGTCGCGCCAGACGGCCTCCACCCGCATGCCGATCTTCACCAGCTCCCTGGCCTTGTCCACGTCGCTGAGGTCAACGCCGCTCAGGACATGCATCAGACAGCCGTCGGCGCCGTCCAGCTTGACCATGATGGTGGCGATAGGCGGCGGCGGCAGGCCCAGGAAGGGCACGTAGCAGATGGTGAAGGCCTCGAGGGTGCCCTGCGGTCCCACCTCCACCCACTCTTCGGTGGAGACGAAGCACCGCTCGCAGAAGGGGCGAGGGGGCAGGAGGACCCGCCGACAGTCGGGGCAGCGCACCCCGAAGATCTTTTGGCTGTCCCTTAGTTCCCGGAAGAAGCGACTGGCAAACCTGCCCGCCGTATGGCGGAAGGGCAGGTTCCAGGCCCCCGGCATTATCAGAATTTCCTCTTCCTGCGTCATGGCGTCGTCCTCCGTTTTACGGCTTTTGCTTGTCCAGGATCATCACCACATGGAAGCCGATGGCAGCGCCCCAGACGTGGCCCAGGGCCGTCTTCACATTGGCTACCTGCCGCTTGTCGGCCTTTCCCATTACCTGTAAGGCGGCCTCGCCTATTCGGATGAGGCCCGAGGCGCCGATAGGGTTG